>CAZGER010000037.1:0-10247 GCA_964524565.1 uncultured Chthonomonas sp.
CGGACTCAGCGCGTTCGTGATGAACGTCTTCACATCGTCGCTCCAAGGCACCACATCGATCTTCTCCGGCCGCAGCTCGTCCATCAAAGACTGGATCCGCGAACCGCGCTGGCCCACGCACGCGCCCACCGCGTCCACCCGCTCGTCATGGCTGATGACCGCCAGCTTGCTCCTCTGGCCAGGATCGCGCGCCACCGACTTGATCTCGACGATCCCCTCAGCAACCTCAGGGACTTCGTACTCCAACAGCTTGCGAAGCAGCTTCGGATGGCTCCGGCTCGCCACGACCTGAAATCCGCGCCGGTCCTCCTCGATCTTGAGCACCAAAACCCGCATCCGCTCGTTCGGACGGTAATCGTCCGTCGGGATCTGCTCCCGCTTCGGGATCACGATCTCATGGCGGTTCACCTGCAAAAGAACGTTCCCGTCCTCTCGACGGCTCACGATGCCGCTGACAACCTCTTCGACCATCTCGCTGAACTGGTCGTGGAGCTTCCTCAGCTCCGCCTCGCGCAGCTTCTGCTGCAAAACCTGCTTGAACGTCTGCGCCGCGATACGACCAAAGGTCGAAGGGTCCACCTCGATCGGCACAAAGTCACCGATCTGGTACTCCTCCTTGTGCCGCTTGGCCGCCGTCAGGCTGATCTGCGTCGCCGGCTCCAAAACCTCGCCGACAACCTCCTTCAAAATGACAGCCCCGCTCTTCACGCTCTTGTCAAGCTGCAGGGTCACGTCGCCCTGGATCGCCTTGAACTTCTTGTACGAAACCGACAAAGCGATCTCAAATTCCTCCGCAAGCTCGTCTACAGAGAGTTCACGCTCCAGAGCGAGCTGTCTGAGTTGCTGCAGAATGTCCATATCGCCTCGTTCCTGACAACCCAACGCTGACCTAACAAAAAAGGCGGCCCAAAGGCCACCCCCGAACGGAGCCACGCCTGGTTGTCAAGGACATTGTATCACACCCGGTCTGACAGACCTGGACCGAACCGCACGCCGCCCAGACCAAAAACACGGCGGGCCGCCCTCAATAAGGACGGCCCGCCGACAAACGTCAGGAAGGGCCTAGAACCCGCCCCCGCCGCCGCCACCGCGACCACCGCGCATCGCTTCGTCAACCTTCGGGTCGCGCTCGAACTTCGGACCCTGCATGGAGTTCCAAGTGTCCTTCTGCGCCTGCGTCAGGACCTTCATGATCTCCTCGTCCAAGATCTTGTCGTTCTTCTCGCGGATAGCCGTGAACTCCTCGCGGGAGATCTCCTGGTTCCGCATCCGCTGACCAAGCTCCTGGTTGGCCTGCTGCTGCGAAGCCTGAAGCTTGTCAAGGTCGATCTTCTGCTGGGCCGTCAGACCAAGGGCCTTCTGGACCTTCTCGTCACGGAGCACGACCCGCACGCCGCCCATCTGGACGGAGATCTGCTGCAGACGCTCTTTCTGCTTGTCGTCAAGCAGCTTCATCGCAGCCTCGTCGTTCTCCTTGTTCATCTTGTCCATCTCGTCGCGGATGGCCTGGAAGTCGCCACCGCCACCGCCGCCGCCACGCAGCTCCTCCATCCTGGCGCGCATTTTCTCTTGCTGCGCCTCGCGGATCTTCTGCACACCGGCGATCTGCTCGGCGGTCATCTTCATGTCCTTCTGGACATCCGCACGACCAAGGAGCGAAAGGTTGGTCTGGCCACCAAAGCCAAACTGGCCGCCACGCTGGCCAAAACCACCTTGTCCGCCACCCTGACCGCGCTGACCGCCGCCTTGGGCCATTGAAAGGCTCGGGATCGCCAAAGCGACGACCACGGCCGAAATGATGAGGGTTCTCAGTTTCATTTGTGTGTTCCTGTGCCAGACCCATTGCCTGGGTCGTTCTTGGGGCCCTTCTTAAAGCCGGGGCCACCGTCCGACTTGTCCTTCACCACGCCGCCCAGAGCCTTCTGGCTTTGCGGGCTCAGTTTGTTCGTTTCGTCCTCGCGGACTTTGCGTGCGTCGTCCTCAGACTTCACCAGCCTGGGGGTCAGAAGCACCAGCAATTCAGTCTTCGAGCTCGTGTTGTCCCGTGTCTTGAACAACTCGCCCAAAATCGGGATGTCACCCAACAAAGGCAGCTTCTTCACCTTTGTCGTCACGGTGTTCCGCATCATCCCACCAAGCACCACGGTCTCACCGTCCTTCACGCTCACAGTCGTGAACGCCTGCCGCTGGTTGACGATCGGAGCGTTAAAGTCCGTGAAGCCCTGAAGGTCGTTCGCCGTCTGCGTCACATCCAGCGTCACCGTCCCGTTCGAGGTGATCCGCGGGATCACGTTCAAAACGATCCCAACGTCCTGGAACGCGTAGTTGAACGTCAGGTTCCCGTTCGCGTCCTCCCGAGTGCTCAAAACGTAAGGCACGCTCTGGCTGATGTTGATCTCAGCCTCGACGTTGTTCGAGGTAAAGATCCGCGGCGTCGAAAGCACCGCGAACTTGTCGTCAGTCGCCAATGCGTTCATAAACGAGGTCAGGTTCCCGCCCGTCAGCGTGTACCGCAGACCCTGCAGTGCTGGATTGGCGTTGGCAAGGCCAAACCCGCTGGAAAGGTTCCCCTGCGTGCCCGTGTTCCCAAAAGCCGGGTTCTGGTTGTAGTTCCACTCGACACCCAGCTTCAAAGACTTGTCCAAAGTCGCCTCGACGATGATCGTCTCGATCATCACCTGCTCAGGAATCCGGTCGAGCTGCCCGATGATCCCCTGCAAGATCTGCATGTTCGCCGGGTCCGTCACAACGATCAGACTGTTCGTCGCCGGGTCAGGAATGATCGTAACCTGACCGGCAAGGTCTTGGACGTTCACCAATCGGCCGTCCTGCCCTCGACCCAGACCGCCACCCTGGCCCTGGTTCTGGTTGTTCCGGTTCTGACCGAACCCGAAAAAGCCGCCCTGCTGCGCGTACACGTTGGTGGCCAGTTCTTCACCGTCCGCCCCCATGTCGTCGATCTGCAGCATCAGCTGGTTGCCGTCCGTCGTGAACCCGTCCGGCACGTCCCGACCGCCCGTCGTGTTGTTGCGGTTCTGGTTCTGGTTGTTCCGGTTCTGGGTGTTACGGTTGTTCGTCCCCGTCCGGTTCGTCCCAGTGCCGGTGTTCCCGGTCCGGTTGCCCGTGTTCCTGTTGCCAAAGGCCTGCTGCAAAAGGCTCGCGACACCGTCCGCCTTTGCGTTGCCGAGCGGGACCACGAACGTGTTCTGCTCGACCTTCACTTCCTTGTCTAGCTCCGAGACCAAAGCCCCGATCGCCACCTGCGCCTCGGCCGTCGCCGAGACCACGAGCGCGTTCGACCGCGTGTCGGCAGAAACCGTCGCCTGGTTGTTGGAAGGGCCGAACAACCTGGCGAACCCGCCAAAACCACCCTGCTGGCCGCTGTTCGACCTCGTGTTCCCCCGGCCCGTCGGAGCCTGCGATGTCAGCACGTTCTGCACCACCGTCACCAGCTGCGAAGCGTCCGCGTACGTCAGCGGATAGACCTTCGTCTGGATCGGAGCCTCCGTCTGCTTGTCGATCTGCTCGATCAACGCCTCGACCTCGTGCTGTTTCGCTCGCTCGGCGTAAACGATCACGCTGTTGCTAAAGTCGTCAGAAGAGGCCCGGACCCCGACCTCGCCGCCCTGACCCATCATCTGCTGGATCATCCGCGGGTCAAAGCCGCCGCCGCGCTGCGTCTGCCGGCCCCGGCCAAAGTTGTTGAACCCGCCAAAACCGCCGAACCCTGCGTTCCCCGAGGACTGCATCGCAAAAACCTCGTTGATCACCCGGGCGACCTCGTTCGCCGCCGCGAAGGTGATCGTGTAGACCTTCAGCTCTGCGTTCGACTGCGGACGCTGGAACTGCGAGGGGTCGAACATCGCCCCCGTGTCGTTGCCCCTCTGCCGCGATTGCCGGATCACCAATAGGTTCCCCTGCTTCTCCATCGAGTAGTTCCTCACGCTCAAAGCCGCGTTCAAAATCTCAAAAGCGTCCCCAAGTTTCACCGCCTTTGCGCTGCTCAAAGTCATCGGAGCGGTCAGGCTCGGATCCTTGATGATCGTGATCCCCGAAGCCTTCATGAACGCGTCCAGCACTAGGTCGACGTTCGCGTTGCGGAAGTTCAACGTCATCGTCTTCGTCTTGCTCAGGTTGAACTGCTCCCAAGGACGGCTCGTCTGCCCTTGGCCGCTACCGCCCGAACCACCGCGGGACCCAGTGTCGAACTGAGCCTGCGCGCTCAGGGGCGAACAGGCAAGGACTGCCGCCAGGGCAAGGCTAATCAGGTTGGTTCTGTTCATTGTTTCTGTTTCCAAATTGGTCCGGGTTTGCGTTCACGTTCGCTCCGCCGCGCTGGCCTCCGCCCTGCGCCCCTTGGCCAAGGTTCTGGGCGTTACGGCCAGAACCGTCCCGAGGGGTCAGCCCGATCGGCCCGCTCAGCGGGTTCACCGGCGCAGAAGAGGCAAAGTTGCCGTCCTCGACGATCGGCTTGTCTTCGATCAGATAAAACTTCTTCGTGCCACCGTCCGGCCCCGCAAGGACAAGGCTGTTCGGCGTGATCTCCAGCACTGTGGAAACCTTGAACGGGTCACCCACCTTGTAATAGCCACCAGAACCGGAAGA
Organism: uncultured Chthonomonas sp.; assembly: GCA_964524565.1. Taxonomy (GTDB): domain Bacteria; phylum Armatimonadota; class Fimbriimonadia; order Fimbriimonadales; family Fimbriimonadaceae; genus UphvI-Ar2. The sequence continues at coordinate 4,606 of CAZGER010000037.1, forward strand.
AGACTCTTCCAGCAAAGCCATCGGAACGCTGTCGATAACCACTGTGCCTGTGTAGAACCATGTGCCCGAACCGCCAGCGTAGCTCGCAGGAATCTGGTTCACCGGCAAGCCGCTGGTCGATCCGCCTTTCACGACCAATGGCCTAAACGCATTCTCGACCGGATCGTTCAGTCGCCCGAACTTCGCGTCCAGGTCAGCCTGGGTGAACTGCTCCATCCCCTTTTTGCTCAGGCTCGAACGGCCGGCCCGCTTCGTGGTCGGTTTCTTCGGCGGGGGCCCAGAAGGCTCCGTGGCGATGTAAGCCACAACCACCAAAGCGGCCAGACCGCCGTACAACAGAGTCCTGTTCGTCTTTGCCAACCTATGCCTTCTCCTTGTCCTTGGGAACCGTGTACGCCACCAAACCGATCGTCGCCGAAACCATGTCGCTCGAACCGCTCTGGGCCGCGATCTGCACCAGGTTGACCCCGGCCTTCGTCTGGTCGCCTTCCAACTCCCGGACAAACCCCGTCACCTGCGCGAACGGGCCCTCAACCATAACTACGTATCCCAAACGGTCGATTGCGTCCCCCTTTTCCGGCTTTTGGGGACGGAAAGCCTTCAGCTTCAGCCGACGCTTGCTCGCAAGACCGCTCACCGACTTCATCAGGGCGGGCGTCACGTCCTCCGCCCCGCCCCGCCAGACCAGCGCCCCGTTCGGATCGCCCGAGTCCAGCTTCGCCCGGTCCTCGCGGTTCTTCAGCGACAGCGCCTCAAGCTCCGAGACCAACTTCGCCCGCCCCGCGTTGGCGTTCGGCTTCGGAACCACAAGGTCCCCGATAGCGAACACCGCCGCCACCAAAAGACACGCCCCTGTCATCACGTGCCAAGACTTCGCGTTGTTCCCCAGAGTCACTTCTTCGCCCCCTTCTGCGCCTCGACCTTTGTCAAAGGCAGGTTGCCCACCGCGTGGGCCGTCACCGAGAACAACACGACAGGAAAGTCGTCGATGTCCCCCTTGTTCGAAAACACCAGCCTCACATCAGAAAGACGGTCGCTGGCCGCAAGCTCTCCCACAAACTCTGAGACCGCTGCCTCAGATTTCGCCGTCCCCCGGATCGAAACGTCACGCCCCCGCTCGACCGAAAGCCCCGTCAGCCAAAGACCCTCAGGAGTGCTGTTCGCCGCCAAGGTCACGATGTCGCTCAGATAGTGCCTGGGCCGTAACCCGTCAGAGGCAAACTCCTCGACCTTCGAAAAAACCGCCAGCCGCGAACTCAGCGTCCCTGCCAGGTCTTTCTGCGATTTCACCTGCCTCTCCATCCCAGATTTCGCCTTGGCGACTTTCCGCGCCGCGTCCTCCCGATCCATCGTCACAAGCGCCCCGATGCACACCATCGCCCCGAGGCTCAAAAACGCCAGCCGCCGCGCCGCAAGGACCTTCCCCTGGTTGTCCCGTGCGACCTGCTCCGGAAGCCTCAGGTCAACGTGGGGCATAAACGTCGCCAACGCAGCCAACCCACCGTCCGCGAACGACTTGTGGCCGGCCAGTTCCAAACCCCCCACCGTCACGATCGTCGCACCCTCCGCCTTCGCGGCCTTCAGGGTCCGGTCGATCTCGGTCTGGATTACCCCCGCCCCGACCGCCGGAGCCACCCTGCTGTGAACGATCGCCCCACCCTCCACAAGGTCGAGCGCGACCCCGTCCAAAGCGAACTGCGCGACAAGGCAAGTCCCCTCGCCCTCGCAAAACCTGATCGCACCCAAAGGAGAAGCCGTGGTCCGAACGACCTTGCAACCGACCGCCTTCGCCTCAGCAAGGGCCTGCCTCATCGTCGAGGCCTTCGCCGCGACGACCGTCGCCTTCACCCCGTCCGCGGTCTTCTTGTCCCCGTAAGCCACCGAATAACAAAGCTCGCCCTCACCGACAGGGAACAGCTCGCCCAGCCGGAACCGCAACAAGGACATCGCCTCTGCAGGCGAGACGCTCGGCAAAGCGACGCTCTTCACAAACGTCTGCCTGTGCCCCAGCGCCAGCACGATCCGAGAAGGGTTCCCAAGCCGTGAGACCACCTCCGCGATCGGGCCCTGCTCGATGTGCTCCGGCGCACCAAGCCTGGTCCCCCGACAACCGGTCGGGCTCCACTCAATGATCGCTTGCGCTGTTTGGCTCATTCCTTGTCCATCAATACGGTCTCAAAACTCGTTTCGGCGGGCCAGCCCCACCTTTCTGTCGTCTCCGGCAGAGTCGGGTAATAAACCTTCACCACCTTCGGCACACCCTCCGTCACCACCACAACCGCCTCGATCAGAGACCGAGAGAAGTTCTGCTGCCCTTCGACCCGCACCAAAAAAGTCGTCGAACCAACGGTGAACAAATCAGCGACCTCGCCTAGCTCCGCGTTCGAAAAACCGGCCACCGTAGCAAGTTCGCCCAAAGATGCAAACGCTCCCTGGCGCGAAAAGATCGCTTGGACCTGGTCCTCTGTGATGTTTGGCACCGACCGCAGGACCGCCTCGCTCGCCGTGTTCAGGTTGATCCTCCCTGTCAGCGTCGTCTCGTTCGTCGCCGTAAAATTGTCCAAAAGGACCTGAGCGTCCTGGCTCGAAAGTCCCCCCACCGTCATCACCTGGCCCATACCCGTGAACGTCCCCACCGTGTTCCTCCGCGTGACGATCGCCTGCGCAGCCTGCTGCCCCAGTCCGCCCTGGACCAGCTGCTGAAGGCTCGAAGTGTTGATGTTCGTCCGTGCCGTCCCGTCCGCCCGAGTGTTCGGACAACTCGAGTCCACCGTCAAAAGGTCGAACAACGGCGGCGTGTCCTCCACGTTCCCCTGGGTCAACAGGTTCCCCGAAACGTTCGTCGGAGGGTTCAACACCTCCTCCGGCAAAAACCCCTTCACCAAAAACAGCTCGCTCACCGAAGTGAACGGCTGGAGCCTCGTGTTATAGGGGTTCTCCAGCGCGTTGTAAAACTCGTCCTTGGCCCCTAAAGGACGCGGCACAAACTCCTCACTCCGCCAGTCCAAAAGCGCGTCCACCTGCTCGCTCGTCAGGTTCAAGTTCGCCAGTTGCTCCTCGTTCACCGTGTTCAGGTTCACAAACGACCCTGCATCAATAACCTGCAGCCGGAACTTCCCGCTCCCAAACCCGAACGACTCCTGACCCTGCTCCCCGATGCTGTACCACTCGTCCGTGTCCAGCAGCGCGTTCACAGATGCCTGTTCCAACGACGCAAGCCCCCGCGCCAGACCCGCCGCCGCAACCTGCCTGGCCGCACGCTGGTCCAGCCGCAACGTTTCCGACCGGATGTGCCCCGTCAGACGCACCGCCAAGGTCACCATGATCAGCGACACGATCAGTGTCCCGATCACCGCCATCATAAAAACGCTGCCGCGCTCCCTGCGCCGCATCAACCACCCTCCAAAGTCAACGGGTTGAGCTGCGTCACGTCGCTGTTCACGCACCGCACTACGATCGTGTGGTTGCCGTCGTTCTCGTCGACGTAGCTCAAGCGGACCGCCGCCGGGATCCGCCGACCGTTCGTCCGCGTGTCCCAAGTCGAGGTCCAACCGAGCCCGTCCCAAAACTCGAAAGTCACGTCAGTCGCAGAAGGAACGATCAACCTCTCGAACCCACCCTGGGCCGGGTCGCCGTCGCTCGGGGTCTGGACGCGCAAAAACAGCCCCGTCGCCTCACCAGAGTCCCCCACCGCCGCAGTGGAAAGAGAAACCTCACTGACCCCGCCCTGCGGGCCGTACTGGCTGTTCAGGTCCTCAAAAGCCTTGTCCGTCGATCGCAAAAACCCCCCGTCGACCTTGCTGCCCAAAGTCGTCAGGGTCAGCGTGTCCGGCACCGTAGAGACACCGTCCGTGTTCTCAGCGATAAAAAACGTGTTGTTGTCGTCCTCGCCCTGGCTGATGTACGCCCCCGCCAGCAAGGTCTGGAACTCCTGCCGCAACCGGATCTCGTCGCCGAACTCCGCCAGCCGCACCGGGGTCTTGATCGCAAAGTCCGTCGCAAGGCTCACAGTCACCGAAAGACCACCGATCACCACCGCCGTCATCGCCAACGAGACCAGCAGCTCGACCAGCGTAAAGCCCCGACTCCTCAAATCCCGCCCCCCTCGGCCGGAGGCTCGTACACCGCCGTCTCAAGCGTCGCCCCCCGCTTGTTCTGCGCCGAAACCGTCAGCCTCAGCCCCGTCACGCCCTCGACCCCCGTCGGCACGACCTCGATCGACCACGTGTAGTCCAAAACCCCAGCGTCCGTGAAGCTCCCGCTCGTCTCGACGTTCCAAGACTCCGTCGCGACGATCTCCTGCAACTTGTCGTGGGCAAGACGGCTCGCCAGGTCCTTCTCCAAAACCGCCACCTCGGCACGGTTCATCCCCGCCATCGCACCCATCGCACCGACCATCGCAAGAGCAACGATCACCATCGCGACAAGCACCTCGACCAGGGTGAACCCGCGCCTAACCCGCACGTTTCTCGATCTCCCCCGCCGGCCAGGTCTCCTCTTCCTGGTCGGCGATCGTGCCCTCCGCAAGCTTGGCCGTGCCCGAATGCCCGTCAACCACCAAAACGAACTGTCGCCCCTCCTGGCTGAACTGGAGCTTCGCCGAATCGCTCGTCCCGTCCGGATAAAAACCGATCACCCACTCGTCCGCCGTCACCTCGGACCGGTCGTGCTCATAGGCCTCGATCTCCGTCCCGTCCGCAACGTCGATCTGCCCGCCCGATGCCGTCGACTCCCGCTCCGCGCCCTCGTCCGAACCAGAAGCCTCAGAATCCGCCGCCCGCCAAGAAAAAGAGTCCGTCCCCGCCACGATCTCGATCGTCCGGTTCTGCTCCATCGCCGTCCGCTTCGCCGTCTGCGCCAGACCCGTCAGACCGATCCGAAAGGCCAAAGACCTCTGGCTGTGCTGCACCTTCAGCACGCTCGGCATCACAGTCGCGACGACCAGCATGATCACGAACAGGACCGCGCTCATCTCGACGAACGAGAAACCGCCCGTCCTACTCCGATTCAACGATGTCAGCCGCATAGCCGTCACCGCCTTCCGAGCCGTCGCTTCCAAAGCTCATCAGCAGGTACGTGTCGTCGTCGTTGTTCTCAAAATAATAGGCGTTCCCCCAAGGGTCCACCCCGATCGGCTTGGTCGCATAGGGCCCCTTCCAACCGCTCACATCGCTCGGAGCGACCTCCAAGGCGTCCAAAGCCTCGTCGTTCGTCGGATACCTGCCAACGTCCAAACGGAACTGCTCCAACATCTTGCGGATGTTCACAAGGTCCGAACTGGCGCGGGTCACCTTGGCGTCCTCCGTCCGCGAAACGATCCTCGGAACCACCATCGCGGCAAGGATCGCCAAGATCAAAATGACGACCATGAGCTCGATCAGCGTAAAGCCCGAACGTCGCCCAACTCTTCTGTTTAACTGTTTTCTCACTTTTACTTCACCAAGTCCTGCGCCTGGAAAATAGGCAGCATCACCGACAACACCACAAACCCGACAAAGCCGCCCATCACAATAATGATCACCGGCTCAAGCGCCGAAGTCAAGCGGCGCAAACCCTGCTCGACCTCAAAGTCAAGACTCGAAGAAACCCGTGTCAGCATCTTAGGAAGGTCGCCCGTCTCCTCACCGATCGCCACCATGTGC
>CAZGER010000038.1:0-6010 GCA_964524565.1 uncultured Chthonomonas sp.
TGCGGACATCGTCGTGCGGGGTGACTTTGACCGTGGCGGGAACCTTGAGTTGGTGAGGGCGGCGCGGTCGGCGGCACCACCGTACATCGCCTAAAACGGCGGCGGGGCAGGCTTAGCCTGCCCCGATGAGCTCCCAATCAGACGCTGGATTATGATTGCTTGGATGACTTTTACAGTATTCCGCCAGCTTCCTGACCGCTTTTTCAGAGACTGAGTCCATTTGCACGCTCGCTGTCATGGCCAGACCGAGCAATGCGAAAGCCTCATCCTCCGTGAGCTCCAACCGCCTTTCGGTGTTTTCCATAAGGTTGTTGCTCTTTGTCCCATTCCTTTGGGACTTATTGATAGTGACACAAACGCGGGGGCTGTTGTTCCTGATTTCGGGCAAACTGCCCAGTCCGGCGCAGGTGCGGGGGCGGTTGGTACACTCGCGCCCGGAATGTCGGCTGAAAAGAGCGAGTACCTCCAGTTTGGCGGGTTGGCGGTGCCAGAGGGGGTCATGATGCGCTCGCCGAACTATTACACGGTCGCGTGCCGTGCCCCCAACGGGAACATCGTCGTCAAGACGGAGGCTTTGGAGAAGACGTGGATCGGCAGCCAGAACTGGTTGAAGAAGCCGTTTTTGCGGGGGACCCTCGGTCTGCTGGACACGATGGCGCTGGGTACGAGGGCGATGAACTACGCGGCCTCGATCCAGACGGACCCGAAGTACCAGGCGGCTTCGACGGTTGACGGGGCTGAGGAGGAGGCGCAGGGTCGGACGGTGCCGAAGTGGGCCGAGGGGCTGATCATCGGTCTGACGGTGATCGCCTCGATCGCGATCGGTCTGGTGATTTTCAAGGGGATCCCGGAGGCGATCACGGAGGGTCTGCTGGGCTTTAACGAGGAGAACGGTTTTGCGAAGAACCTGGTGGCGGGGATCATCAAGATGGTGTTCTTTGTGGGCTACCTCTTCTTGATCCGGCGTGCGCCGAACATCTACGAGGTGTTTCGTTACCACGGTGCGGAGCACAAGGCGATCAACACGATCGAGGCGCGGGAGGAGCTGACGGTGGAGAACTGCGGCCGCCAGACCAGGCTGCACCCCAGGTGCGGGACGAACTTTGCGATGGTGGTGCCGATGGTGGGGTTCTTTGTGTTCCTGTTGATCCCTCGGTACCCGGTGATCAACGGTGTGCAGCTGAACTCGGTCCAGGCGATCTTGTTCCGCTTTGGGCTTGAGATCGTGCTGCTGCCGTTGTTCGCGGGGATCTCTTACGAGGTGATCCGGGCTGCGGGCAGACGCAAGAACGACAAGTTTGTCAACCTGATTTTGAAGCCGGGGCTGGCGACGCAGTTCATCACTACGGCGGAGCCGGCGGAGAAGCACCTTGAGGTGGCGATCGTTTCGTTGAAGGCGGTTTTGGACGCGGAAGAGTCGGGCAATTTGCACAACACCGAGCCGGTCGGCGAGCCCGAGACACAGGTCACCTAGTCCGATGGCGAGTCCGGACGTGGCGGTGGTGGGGGCCGGGGCGGCGGGCTTGGTGGCGGCGTGGCGGGCTGCGAAGAAGGGCGCGAAGGTCGTTCTTTTGGAGAAGACCAACCGGATTGGGACGAAGATCCTGATGTCTGGGGGTGGCAAGTGCAACATCACGCACGCCGGGCCGACCGAGTCCGTTTTGAGGGCTTTCATGAAGAACGAGGCGGTTTTTCTACGGCCGTCGTTTTACAGGTTCACGAACGAGCAGGTCGTACGGCTTTTGGAGGAGCGTGGGCTGAGTGTCTACGTGCGTCCGAACGGGCGGGTGTTCCCTGTCGAGCAGACGGCTCGTGACGTTGTGCAGATCATTGAGGGCCTGGTGCGCGAGGCGGGGGTCTGGGTGCGGAAGTCGGAGGCTGTGGAGGGTCTGGTGTTGGAGGGTGGCCGTTGTGGGGGGGTGGTTTCGGAGCGGGGCGAGATCCTGGCAGGCGCGACGGTCGTTACGGTCGGGGGGAAGAGCTTTCCGAAGTCTGGGACCACGGGGGACGGCTACAGGTGGCTGACGGAGGCGGGCCACAGCATCGTTCCGGTGCGGGCGGCGCTTTCTCCGATCGACCTGCACGGGCACGACGCGGAGCTTGCCGGGGTCGCGGTGCGGGGTTGCGTCTTGAAGGCGCGGCACAAGGGGAAGGTCATTGGGCAGTTCCGGGACGACGTTTTGTTCACTCACCACGGGGTTTCTGGCCCGGCAGCGCTGGAGGTGAGCCGTTCGGTCGCGGAGGCGGGCAACCAGGGTGTGACCCTGGAGATCGACCTGCTGCCGGACAGGTCTGTGGAGGCGGTGGGTTCGGACTGGCAGGCTTGGAAGGCGAGGCACCCAAACCAGAGGGTCTTGGGGCAGGTCGAGGGGCTGGTTCCCAAGAGCCTAGCTCCGGTGTTTTTGGGTTCGTGCGGGATCGATGGCTCGGCGACGGGCCAAAGCCTGAAGAAGTCGGACGTGAACCGGATCGCCGCGGGTTTGAAGGCTTGGCAGATCGGGGAGGTCAAGCGGGCGGTGCTGGAGAGGGGCGAGGTGGTCGCAGGCGGCGTCAGCCTGGACGAGGTCGATCCCCAGACGATGGCATCGAAGGTCGTGGCGGGGTTGTTTCTGGCGGGGGAGATCTTGGACGTCGCTGGGCCGGTGGGGGGCTACAACCTTCAGGCTGCTTGGTCCACCGGCTTTGTCGCGGGTGAGTCTGCGGCGGGCTCGGTTCTGGGCTAGGCGAGGGCGGCGAGGATCTCGGAGGTTTCGGCGACGGCCTCGGCCATTGTCGCGACGGCCTGGTCGATTTCTTCTGCGGTGACGGTGAGGGGCGGTTCCAGCCTGATGACCCTTGGGTTGTTGAGGGTGTAGGCGGCGATCAGTCCGCGTTTGACCATTTGGGCGATGACGAGCTCTCCCACCTCGTCCATTGAGAACTCGACGCCGACCATGAGTCCCTTGCCTCGGACGGCGGCGACGAGGTCGACGGCTTTGAAGGCGGCGTGGAGGGCGGTTTGGAGCTGTTCGCCGCGCTGTCGGGAGCGTTCCACGAGGTTTTCTGACTGGATGACTTCGAGGGTGGCGATGCCGGCGGCGCAAGCGAGGGGGTTTCCGCCGAAGGTTGAGGTGTGGAGGAGGGGGTTTTGGGAGAAGACGGAGTCGCAGACGTGCTTGGTGAACATGGTCGCTCCGATGGGGACGACGCCACCGCCGAGGCACTTGGCGAGGGTTAGGACATCGGGTCTGACGCCTTCGTGGTCGCAGGCGAACATTGCTCCTGTGCGGCCTAGGCCGGTTTGGACCTCGTCGGCGATGAGGAGGGCCCCTGCCTTGTCGCAGGCTTCCCTTGAGGCGCGCAGGTATCCGGCGGGGGGGACCTGGATCCCGCCCTCGCCCTGGACGGGTTCGACGATGAAGCAGGCGGTGTCTTGGTCGATGGCGGAGAGGCCGGGGACGGACCCGAAATCGATGAAGGTGACGCCGGGCATGAGGGGCTCGAAGGGTTTTTGGTACTTGGGCCTGCCGGTGGTGGCGAGTGCGCCGATGGTCTTGCCGTGGTATCCGCCGTGGGTGCTGACGATCTTTGACCTTGATGTGGTTGCTTTGGCGAACTTGAGGGCGGCCTCGACCGCCTCTGCCCCGGAGTTCGAGAAGAAGGTGTAGTCGAGTCCTTGTGGGGCCACTTGTGCGAGCCTTGCGGCGAGTTCTGCCTGTTTTGGGGAGAAGAAGGTCTTGCCGCTCAGGGGCATGGCATCGAGCTGGTCCTTGACGGCCTGGACGACGGCGGGGTGTCGGTGGCCGAGGCTGAAGACGCCGTATCCGCCGAGGAAGTCGAGGTATTCCCTACCGTCTTGGTCCCAGACACTTGTGCCTTCTGCCTTGACCTCGACGCCGAACCCAGCGAAGTTCATGAGTTTGGCCAGGTAGGGGTTGATGTGGTCGTTGTACTTGGCGACGACGTCGGCTTGGAGGTTTTCGCCTTCCATGCGTGGAGTATACGGGGGGCCGGGGGTGAAAAAAGGGCCGGGGTTTAGACCCGGCCCAAGTGCGAAACGCGGAGACTCCTACTTCTTTTTGTAGGTGACGTGCTGGACCTGCATCCACTCGCCGTTCATCTTCATTGAAATCTCGATATCGAGGGTGGTCTTGTTGAGAAGCCTGTGGACGACCCTGGCCTGGACCTGGGAGCCCATCATGTCGAAGGACTCGGAAGTCATGTCGAGGACGTTGCCGTTGAAGGTCCCCCACATTTTGACGGCCTCTGGGCCGTCGCCGTTGAACCAGACCCCGATCCATTTTTTGGCCAGTGGATCGTAGGTGACCATGACGCGGCCGGAAGTTTCCATGCCGGCCATTTTGTCGGTGAAGTCTGACTGGTACCAGAAGTTGAAGGCTTTTGTGACCCTGGAGTAGGAGGAGACGGTTCCTTCCATTCCTGGGAACATTGAGGTGCCGGTGCCGTGCCATGCGCCCATGAGGGCGTCCATTTTGGCTAGCTCCGGCGGTGGCGGGGGCATTTCTTGCGTTGTGGCGAACGCGACGCTCACGAGCAGGAGTGCGGAGGCGATGAGCTTTCTCATTGGCTTTCCTAGACTTTCTATGTTAGCTAATACTAACACTCAAAGTGCCAGTTTTCTGGGCCACTTTTTCAGGTTGATCCAAAATCAAGTTGTCATGCGTGTGGTCATGTTGAGCTGGGAGTACCCTCCGAGGATCGTCGGGGGGATCAGTCCGCACGTTTTTGACCTGAGCAAGCGGCTTGTGGAGCGGGGTGTGGAGGTCCATGTTGTGACCAAGGCGACGCCAGCTGCGCCGGACGAGGAGACTGAGGCGAGCGGTGTGCACGTCCACCGTGTCCACCTTGAGGCAGAGCCTGACAATTTTGTCCACGAGATCCAGCTGTTGAACAAGGCGACGGACCTGCGGTGTCGGCAGCTTTTGGAGGAGTGGCGGGAACCTGGGTTGCCGACGCTGTTCCATGCTCACGACTGGCTTTCTTTGGACTCGGCGCGGAGTTTGAAGTACGAGTACCGGCTTCCGATGGTGGCGACGGTCCACGCGACGGAGGCGGGTCGGAACAACGGGATCCACAACGACCTTCAGCGGTACATCCACGAGGCTGAGTACTGGCTGACTTACGAAGCGTGGCGGGTGATTGTTTGCAGCCGGTACATGAAGGACGAGGTCGTGCGGTGGTTCGAGTGTCCGGAGGACAAGGTGGACGTTGTCTTTAACGGGGTGGAGGCGGAGAAGTTCCAGTTCGAGTGGACGGAGGCGGAGCGGTCGGAGTGGAGGTCGCGGCTGGCGACTGAGGACGAGAGCATTGTTATGTTCGTGGGGCGGTTCGTGCGGGAGAAGGGGATCCACGTTTTGTTGAACGCGGCGAGCGCGGTGCTGGCCAAGCGTCCGAACACAAAGTTTGTGATCGTGGGGGGTGGGAACCGGGACAGTCTGGAGAAGTTTGTGCGGTGGTCGGCTTTGCAGGACAAGGTGTTGTTCACGGGGTTTATGGCCAACCGGAGCCTGCACCAGCTTTATCGTTGCGCGGACGTGGCGGTGTTCCCTAGCCTGTACGAGCCGTTTGGGATCGTTGCTTTGGAGGGGATGGCGGCGGGGGCGGCGGTCGTGACTTCGGACGCGGGCGGTTTGCGGGAGGTCAACCTTCACGACGTGACGGGGACGACCCACTACGCGGGGAACGCGGAGTCGTTGGCATGGGCGATCTTGCGGGTGCTTGGCGACCCTAAGCGGGCGTCGCGGTTGAAGGCGGCGGCGGAGACCAGGCTCGGTGACGCCTTTGACTGGGGCAGGATCGCGGACCAGACGGTTGCGGTCTACGACAGGGTTTGGCGGGAGTTTTTGGGTTCGTACTGGGCGGACGACTCTCTGTGGCCGGTGAGCCCGGGGGCGACGGAGCGTGCCCAGGCGCGGAAAGTGCTGGAGAAGGCGAGGTCTGGTTCGTACGAGGGCCTGAAGCTACCGGCGGTGGTCGAGCCGGACGTTCGGTTGGACCTGGACGAGGCGGT
>CAZGER010000038.1:6020-10072 GCA_964524565.1 uncultured Chthonomonas sp.
GGGACGTCCAATAAATCGTTCATAGGGAAAATAGCGGGCGGGGAGACGGAGGACGAGGAGACGGTGGGGGATGCCTAGCTACCGTCTGGTGTGCTCTTTGGAGGGCGGGGAGTACGACGCCTCGGTTCCCCAGACGGTGAGCGAGGCGGGGCGTCCTTTGTGGGTGGAGTTCGGTTTTTCGGCCGGCCAGGTGGCGCGGGAGTCGCTTTCGGGGGTCGGGATGTGGCGGTATGCGAGCGTGCTTCCGGACTGTCACCCGGTGAGTCTGGGAGAGGGCGGGACGCCTCTGGTGGAGACGCCCCAGCTTGGTTGTGGGGTGTTCGTCAAGGACGAGTCTGTCAATCCGACGGCGACTTTCAAGGCGCGGGGGATGTCGATGGCCGTTTCGATGGCGAAGTGGTTCGGATTTGGTGCGTTGGCGGTGCCGAGCGCGGGCAACGCGGGGAGCGCTCTGGCGGCTTACTGTGCGGCGGCTGGTCTGGAGGCGCACATTTTTGTGCCGAGCGACACTCCGGCGGCGATCGTGGCGGAGACGAGGCTCTACGGGGGTCAGGTGACTCTGGTGGACGGACTGATCACAGACTGCGCGGCAGAGATCGCGAAGGTGAAGGAGTCGCGGGGGTGGTTCGACATGTCGACTCTGAAGGAACCGTTCCGTTTGGAGGGCAAGAAGACGATGGGTTACGAGCTTGCCGAGCAGTTCGGCTGGGAGCTACCGGACGTGGTGGTGTACCCGACGGGTGGGGGGACCGGCCTGATCGGGATGGGAAAGGCTTTTGACGAGATGGAGCGTTTGGGGTGGATCGGTCCGAAGCGTCCGCGGATGGTGAGCGTCCAGGCGGCAGGTTGCGCGCCGATCCCGACGGCGTTCGAGCGGGGCGAGAGGTTCGCACCGGAGTTTGAGAACGCGGCCACAGTTGCGAGCGGGCTGAGGGTGCCGAGGGCGGTCGGGGACTTTTTGATGCTCGATATGATCGAGCGGACGGGTGGGGCGGCGGTGACGGTGACGGACGAGGAGATGCTGGCTGCGGCGAGGGAGATGTCGGCGCGGACGGGGATCTGCGCTTGTCCTGAGGGCGGGGCGACGCTTGCCGCGTTCCGAAACCTTGTGGGGAGCGGTTGGATCGGTGAGGGGGAGTCTGTCGTGCTGTTCAACACGGGGTCTGGGTTGAAGTATCTGGACGTGCTCGGGCTGGGAATGTGACGCACTCACGACATTCGGGTTGAGAATCCGATACTATTGGGCATGCTTTCGGTGGTTCCGCTCCTTGCGTTGCAGCCTGCTTGGGGCGTTTTGGTGTTCAGCAGGACGGCGGCGTTCCGGCACGACTCGATCGAGACCGGGCAGGGGTGCTTTCAGGAGTTAGGGGCCGAGGGCGGGTTTTCGGTTGACCTGACGGAGGACGCTTCGGTTTTCACGGACGAGAACCTGGGTCGGTACAAGGCGGTCGTTTTTTTGAACACGACGGGGGACGTTTTGAACATGCGTCAGCAGGCGAGCCTGAAGAGCTTTGTGGTGGGCGGTGGCGGTTATGTTGGTGTCCATGCGGCGGCGGACACAGAGTACGACTGGCCCTGGTACGGGGAGCTTGTCGGGGCTTATTTTTTGAGCCATCCGAGGATCCAGCAGGCGCGGGTCTTGGTGACCAGCCACGAGCATCCTGCGACCTCGCACCTTCCGAGCCGGTGGGACCGGACGGACGAGTGGTACGACTACCGCGCCCTTCCGGTGAAGGAGGCGAAGGTGCTTTGCAAGCTGGACACTTCGACTTACGAGGGGTCGAAGATGGGTGAGAACCATCCGATCGTTTGGTGCCGCGACATGGGGAAGGGTCGGAGTTTTTACACCGGATTCGGGCACACGAAGGAGTCTTACTCGGAGCCTTGGTTCAGGCTGATGCTGAAGAACGCGGTGGTGTGGGCGGCGGGCGCGGGGGGATAGGTTCTTTGCAGGGTCAGGGGAGGGATTCCAGGAGTCCGCGGAGTCTTTTGTCGGGTCGGCCAGCGATCCAGGTTGTTCCCTGTTTGGTGTAGAGGAGGTCTTCTGCCCCGGACCAGAGGGCTTTGCACCAGGACTTGCCGTTGGTGAGGCGGACCGGCTTGCCTTTGGGGTCGGGGCCGGCTGTGGCGGCAGTCACGGTGCTTTTTGCGGCGGATTTGGCAAAGCCCCATTTGGAGTCTGTCCAGGAGAACCGGGTGGTCGGGGGCGTGGCCGGTGAACCGCTCGCCCAGCTTGGGACGAGGTAGACGGTCTGGCCGGTGACGGCATCGAGCCGGTAGACGATGAAGGTGGTGTAGCGGCCTTTTTCCTGGTCCCAGGAGTTTGGGTCGTAGGCGGTGCAGTCGTGGACGAGGCGGTAGGTGTCGCCGCTTTGGACGTAGACGGGGTCTTGGGCGACGGCGGCGTCGGTCTGCCACCAGCCGAAGTCGCGGTCTGTCGCCATGAAGATCCGTGACTCGAGTTGGGCCCGAGCGAGGGTCGGGACCGGTGCGGGGAGGGGTGGTTCGTACAGACCGGAGAGTTGGAACGGGATGCCGTAAGTGACGTCGATAGCGGCTGTGAAACCCCCTGAGATCTTGATCTTGGTGCCAGGAACGATCTTGTCAAAGTCGAGCAGGACGTATTGTGGCCGGTAAGCTTCGGTGCTCTCATCCAAGTTGCACTTGACGAGTTCGTACCTGCCGCCGAAGAAGCGGTAGTAGTCGTTGGCGAGGCGGATGCACTCGGCGGTGCTGAGGTTGTTCTGGGGGTTTTCAACATCGTGGTTGTAGATCCAGGTACTCAAACACCCATTTCCTTTCCAGGTCAAGCGGATCCGGTAGCCCTTGACCTCGAACCCGTGCGGGTGAGGTCCGATCTCCAGCACCTTCGGCATCTGGAGCAGACTACGGTCCACATTACACTGACCGGCGATATGGTCGAAAAACGATTCTGTGACGGATTTGGTCTTAGCTACCAGGTCTTCGTTCTGGGCGACTGCGATTGACAACACGCAGGCGATCACTGTGGGCCTCCGGGCTGGGCCAGTTCTTTTTCAAACAATTTGTACCAGTCCTGTTTTTTCACGTTCCCCTGCTCAGATTGTAGTTGATGCGTTTCATTTGCGCCTGGTTTCTGGGCTTTGCCGAGGGGCGGGGACTGGTGTGCGACGACGGGTTGCGGTTGGTCTGCCATGACTAGGACTCGTTTGGCGGGCGGTCGTTACGCTGTAGACTCGCTGTCATGCCTGAGCAGGACGTGGCGAAGCCGGAAGGACCGAAGAAGGACGAGTTCAAGTTTGTCGAGGAGCCGACGGTGACCCGCGAGGGCAAGGTCGGGAAGCTGGGCTACTCGGTCGAGACCGGTCGGATGCCACTCAAGAACGAGAAGGAGGAGGTGGAGTCGCAGCTGTTCTTCCATTATTACAAGCTGGAGGGCGGTGGGGCCGAGCGTCCTTTGGTGTTCACGTTCAACGGCGGGCCGGGTTCGCCTTCTGTCTGGCTGCACATGGGTGCTGTGGGTCCTTACCGGGTGAAGATGATGCCGGACGGGGACATGCCGGCCCCTCCCTACACTTTGGAGGAGAACCACGAGACGTGGTTGAAGCATGCGGACCTGGTGTTCATCGACCCGGTGGGGACTGGTTTCAGCCGGGGATTGAACGAGGAGGTCTCAAAGAAGCACTGGGGAGTCCAGGGTGACATCGAGGCTGTCGGGGAGTTCATCCGGCTGTTTTTGACGCGGAAGTCGCGTTGGACCTCTCCTTTGTACTTGGCGGGTGAGTCTTACGGGACGACGCGGGCGGCGGGTCTTGCTGGCTATTTGGTCGAGCGGGGGGTGACTTTCAACGGGATCATCCTGGTGAGTTCGATCATCAATTTTCAGACGGCGCGGTTCCACAAGGGGAACGACCTTCCGTACCCGTTGTTCTTGCCGACCTACGCTGCGACGGCGTGCTTCCACGGGAAGGGCACTGCACCTACTCGCCCGCCCGGAAGTGGATCCTGACCGACCCGTACCCCGACGAGCATCGACCGCGCCCGCTGATCCTCTACCGCCTGCGCGACGGGAA
>CAZGER010000039.1:0-10063 GCA_964524565.1 uncultured Chthonomonas sp.
CCGGAACGGTGCCGACTTGCCCTTGTCGGGGCTGGGTGAACCGCTGGGGTGGACGATCGGGGCGATGTCCTTGTTGAAGGTGGGCGCCACTTGTGGGGAGGGGGCAAAAAACGCCAGCGCCCCCGGTGCGGAGGCGACCACGAGCCAGGCGGTCCGCTGCAACGAAACCACGATCAAGAGTTTACCGGTCAAGCCGCCTGTCCATCATAATAGGGCCGTGGTTGCAACTATCGCCGCAATCGTCCTTGCCGGTGGCCCCGTCCAGGCCAAGAAGTGGCCTGAGGGCCCGGTCAAGCTGGAGGGCTTTGTCACGGTGGAGGGCAGGCTGGCCCACGTCCCCTTGGCAAAGTCCAAGGCGACGGTCTTTGTCTATGTCGCGCCAGAGTGTCCGATCGCCAACCGGTACGCCCCGGAGATCGCCCGGATCCACGCCGAGTACGCCGCCAAGGGCATTGGTTTCTTCCGGGTGTACGCCCTGCCGCTCAGCCAAGCCGCAGAGGTCGCCCAGCACACCAAGGACTATTCCCATAAGTCGGTCGCCCTCCTTGATCCCAACCTCACGGTGGCGAAAGAGCTAGGGATCACGGTCACGCCCGAGGTCGCGGTGGTGACTCCGGACCAAAAGATGGTCTACCGTGGCCGCATCGACGACCAAAACATCGAGCACGGCAAGATCCGCCAGGGTTATCGAAGAGACCTGCGTGTCGCCCTGGACGAGATCCTTGCTGGCAAAGCGGTCTCGGTCAAAGAATCGCTCGCCATCGGGTGCTTCATCCCCGGCATGTGACTACCGGCGAAGGGTGTACTCGAACACGTTCTTGAGGGCGTGGTCGTCCTCCACCGATTCGAACCACGATTTGAGGCGGTCGCCGTCGCGGTGGTAGACCAGCCACGGCCCTGGCTTGTTCGTCTGGAGGAACACTGCCCGGTTCGGCGCAGCCTCGACCAGGCTGAACTCGGTCCAGGCGTCCTTTTCTTCCCAACTGGAGACGTCCGGCCCCATGTGCCTGATCCGCATCTGGGTGCTGCCTTGCCAGCTGCCCAGCAGGATGAACTCGTAGAGCCAAGGGTTGTTGTCTTTGAACCAGGTGAACGCCCCCACCTGCTGCCCACCCTTGGCCTCCAGCCAGCATTCGCGCACGATCTGGCCGTCCACGTCCCCCTCCCACTCGCCGACCAGCCAGGCGAGCGAGCCGATTGGGACCTCAATGATGTGCGATCCGTGCATGTGACGGATTCTACGTCCTTGGAGGGCCGGTCGCGTGTTTATCGCCACCCGCAGCAAGGTGATATCCTCAAAAGATGCCCTTGACGACGCTAGCCGCCGCCATCCTCCTTCAACCGTCCCAGATCAACTTCACCGACGGCCTCGGGATCACCGTGCGCGGGAACGCCAGGACACCTGTCCGCGTCGATCCGGTCGAAGCGAAGATGGCCGAGGACCCCGGCTATTGGCCGAAGCTGGGCGAAACGCTCGATGGGCAGACGTGGGCCAAGGTCAGTCCCGGCCAGGACGGCAGGTACTCAGGGCGACCGTTCTCAGGCGGTTATGCCGCCTTCGAGGTCGTCAGCGCCACCGCCCGCCCGATGCTGCTGGAGGCTGTCGGCAACGGCATGGTCTATGTCAACGGCGAACCAAGGGTCGGCGATGTCTACTCGTTCGGATACGTCTCGATCCCGGTCCAGGTCAGGGCTGGGACTAACCGGTTCCTGTTCGCGGGGGGCCGGGGATCGATGTCGGCCAAACTGGTCGATCCCCCCAGTCCGGTCTCGCTCGATTTGAGGGACGCGACACTGCCGGACATCCTGCCTGAGGGAGGCAAGGCCCTAGGTGGGGTGGTCGTCCGGAACTGCTCGCCAGACTGGCTCAAGGGGGCGACGGTCGAGACCAGGTCGAGCGACGGTGTCACCAGCCGCGCTGCCGTTCCTGCGGTCCCGCCGTTTTCCAACCGCAAGATCCCGGCAGAGTTCGCGCTCTCGGGGGACGGTCAGTTCAGGATCAGGGTCTTGTCGGGCGCCAAGGAGCTCTGCGGCGAAGACGTCACCCTTCGCAAGACCAAGCGCGGCGAGCCCTATAAGGTCACGTTCGTCAGCCAGGTCGATGGGAGCGTCCAGTACTACGGGGTGAACCCACCCAAGCGCGAGGGGCCGGGGAACCCGCTTGTGCTCTCACTCCACGGGGCGAGCGTCGAAGCCTTGGGGCAGGCCCAGGCTTACGGGCAAAAGGAGACCGCCTACATCGTGGCAGCGACCAACCGGAGGCCGTACGGGTTCGACTGGGAGGACATCGGTCGCCTGGACGCGCTGGAAGTGCTCGCCCATGCTTCGGCCAGGTTCGACACCGATCCTTCCAAGACCTACCTCACCGGCCATTCGATGGGCGGGCACGGAACCTGGCAGATCGGCGTCCACTACCCGGACAAGTTTGCCGCGATCGGCCCGAGCGCTGGATGGATCGCGTTTTCGACCTACGCTGGCGGCGCGCGGTTCGACAACCCCACCCCGCTCGAACAACTCATTGTCAGAGCGATGTCCCCCAGCGACACCCTCGCTCTTAAGACCAACTACGCCCAGCTGGCCGTCTACATCGTCCACGGCACAGCCGATGACAACGTCCCCTTTGCCCAAGCGACCCGTATGAAAGAGGAGCTCACGCCGTTCCACAAGGACATCCAGTGGCACGACCAACCCGGTGCCGGGCACTGGTGGGACGAGAGCGAGGAACCAGGCGCAGGGTGCGTTGACTGGGGGCCGATGTTCGACACCTTCGCGCGGCGACGATTGCCGCTGCCAGACGGACCTCGCGAGATCGACTTTTCCACGTCTTCCCCTGGCGTCTCGGCATCGTGCCACTGGGTCACGGTCCAACAGCAGGAGAAGCAGTTCGCCACGAGCCGTGTCCAGCTCAAGCGCGAGCCGAACCTAGCCCGGGTGACCGGCACCACCACGAACGTCGGGTTGATGACCCTGCAGAACGTGTCCACCCTCACCTTGGACGGGCAGACGGTCGCCTTGTCTGACCCTGGCGCCTCCGTGAGCGTGAAGAAAGAAGCTGGCAAGTGGATCCAGGTTCCTGCGCTGGATCCTGCCCAGAAGAACCCGGCCAGGTACGGCTCGTTCAAGGACATCTTCAAAAACCGGGTCGTCTTTGTCTACGGCACTGGCGGTTCGCAGGCCGAGAACTCCTGGGCGTTCGCCAAGGCCAGGTACGACGCCGAGACCTTGTGGGTGCGCGGCAACGGGGCGGTCGACATCCTGCCCGACACTGAGTTCCGTCCCGCCGACCACAAGGGCCGTAACGTCGTGCTTTATGGCAACAGGTCGACCAACTCCGCCTACGGTCGCCTTGTCCGGTCGGAGTTCGAGGTCGCTTCCGGCAGCCTCACGGCTGGGGCCCACCAACGCCACTCGGACGGCAACCTGGGGGTCTGCGCTGTGTTCCCAAGAAGGGACGATCAGTCCTGTTCTGTGGCGGTCGTGGGGGGCACCGGCATCCACGGGATGCGCCTGACAGACCGCGTGCCGTTCTTCACGTCTGGGGCGTCCATGCCGGACGTGCTCGTGTTCACCCCTGCTTCGCTGGCGCAGGGCACAAGAGGCATGCTTTGTGCAGGCTTCTTCGGCAACGATTGGACGGTTGCGAATGGAGACTTCGCTTGGCAGATTCAAAACTGACGCAAGCATCCTGACCGAGCCGATATAATACGCTCGTCCTCTCCATTGATGGAGGTTTTACCAATGACTTACGATGTTGCTGTGATCGGCGGTGGCCCAGCGGGAAGCACCCTCGGAGCCATGCTCAAAAAGTACTGTCCGGACCTTTCCGTACTGATCCTTGAACGCGAGAAGTTCCCGCGCGACCACGTGGGCGAGAGCCAACTCCCGGCCACGTCGGCGATCCTGGCCGAGATGGGCGTTTGGGAGAAGGTCGAGGCAGCGGGGTTCCCGATCAAGATCGGGGCGACCTACATCTGGGGCAAGTCGAAGGAGCTGTGGGACTTCGACTTCGTGCCGCCACAGTTTTTGGGCGACATCGACCGGCCCGGCAAGTACGAGGGCAACCGCACGATGCTGGCGTTCCAGGTCGACCGCGGCATCTACGACAAGATCCTGCTCGACCACGCTGAAGAGCTCGGGTGCATTGTCCGGCAAGAGACGAAAGTCACCAAGGTCCACAAGACCGACGACCATGTGGACGGCATCGAGATCGAGGGCGGCGAGATGGTCACGGCCAGGTACTACGTCGATGCCTCCGGCCATGTCGGGATCCTGCGGCGCACGATGGGGATCGAGGTCGAGTACCCGACCAACCTCCAGAACGTGGCGTTTTGGGACTACTGGCAAAACGCCGAATGGGCAGAAGAGATCGGCGTCGGCGCGACCCGCGTCAACGTCATGAGCGTCGACTACGGCTGGATCTGGTTCATCCCGCTCGGGCCGACCCGGACCAGCGTCGGTCTGGTCACACCGGCCGAGTACTACAAAAAGTCTGGCAAGAAGCCCGAAGAGCTTTACCACACGGCCCTGGAGATGCAGCCAAGGATCAAAGCCCTGATGACCAAGGCCACGAGCGAAGGGAAGTTCTCGACCACCAAAGACTGGTCGTTCCTCTCCGCCCGGCACTCTGGCGACAACTGGTTCCTGGTCGGAGAAAGCTCCGGGTTCGCCGACCCGATCCTCGCTGCCGGCCTGACGATCACCCACGCCTCGGCGCGGGAAGCCGCCTACACCATCAACGCGATGGAGCAGGGCGAGGACAAAGAGTGGCTGCGCAAGAACTACGACAGCCGCCAAGAGCGGAGGGTGCGCAACCACGTGCGGTTTGCCGACTACTGGTACACCGCCAACACCCAGTTCAAGGACCTTCAGGACTTCACCGCAGAGATCGCCGCCGACAACGGCCTGGTGTTGGAGCCCCAAAAAGCATGGGCATGGCTCGCGCAAGGCGGCTTTATCGACGAAGAGCTAAGCCCCGGGTT
Source organism: uncultured Chthonomonas sp. (assembly GCA_964524565.1). Classification (GTDB taxonomy): domain Bacteria; phylum Armatimonadota; class Fimbriimonadia; order Fimbriimonadales; family Fimbriimonadaceae; genus UphvI-Ar2. The sequence continues at coordinate 4,980 of CAZGER010000039.1, forward strand.
TGCCGGTTTCGCCCTACCCCTGCTGCGCGACCTGAGCGACTACCTGGCCGACGTCCCCACGAACAGGGCCGTCGACACCATGACCTACTTTGAGCTCAACCTGGACGGTGCCACCGAGCTAGAACTCGGCTCCTACGAGTTCGGCAAGGTCGTCCGGTTCAAGGGGTACGAGCGCGACGGCAAGCTCCTCCCGATCCGAGAGGGGTTCAAGTTCTGGTACCTCGTCCTCCAGTCCGAGCACGACTGGCCAGGGATCATGAACCGCATCCAAATCCACGTCGATCGGCGGTTCGCTCCGGAAGAGCGGCCCGGGGAGGTCTACAAGCTCCTCATCAACCTGGAGGCGATGATCCTCGATCAGTGGGTCAAGGCAGAAGACAGGCCAGGGCACCCGCACTTTGGAAAGATCCAGGCGATCTCCAACATCCACCTGCACGCGGACGCAGGGGCGCCTACAGCCTCTTCTTGATCTCTTCGACAATCTCTGCGGGGTACGCCTGGGCGTGCCCCGCGAGGTCGTCCTTCAGGTCTTTTTTCGGCACGATCTCGCCGACGTTGAAGCTTGCCTTGTGCATCGCCGCCAGGATGACCACCCCTTCGCGCACGACCCCTTGCCCCTCTTTGGTCACCTTCACCCAGGCGAAGAACCGGGGGAACTCGTTCCCCAACCTGACCGGGACTTTGTCCAGGAGCTCGTAGTCCAGCCGCTCGTCGTTCAGTTCCGGGTTCAGAAAGGCCTCTTCCAGGTCTGACCGGAGGATCCTGCCGAACTCCGGCCCCTGCGGAACGTGGTCGGACACACTCGTTCTGGGAACGGCGTTGAACCCAGACTTGGGGCCGCTCACCCTTGGAGCCCCGGAAGGCTTCGGCGGGGCAGACTCGGGCTGAGGCGGCGGTAGGCAGCCCGCAAGACCAACGACGAACACCAGCACCCATAGCCGAGACATCAGGCCGAATGTACCTGCCCCGGCCCGGATACACTCTTTTGGTGGACGACCAGCCATTCCAGATCCGCGGTGACACCATCACGCTCGGCCAGTTGCTGAAAGCCTGCGGCATCGCCTCCTCCGGTTCCGAGGCCAAGGAGATCCTCGCTGTCGCCACGATCACTGTCAACGGTCAGCCAGAAAACCGCCGGGGGGCCAAGCTCCACCCGGGCGACCGCATCATCGTGGATGGTGGGCGGCCGATCGTGCTTCAGGGCGGCACGTAAGGCCGCCCCAAGACCGCCATAATGGCGGAATGCTCTCCGTCGCAGTCGCGCTTTGCCTCGCAAGCTCCGGCCCGTTCGACTTTTACTCGTATGGCCCCTACGAGACTGGCGTCCCCAAGCCCGACACCGTCCTGCGCTACGAACTCGGCAGCAGGCACACCACCCACCGCGACCAAGAAGCGGTCGTGATGGCCGTCACCGCAGGCTCGCCCAGGGCCAAGGTGATCGAGTACGGTCGCAGCACGGAAGGGCGGCCCCTGCGGATTGTCGTCGTCTCCTCTCCGGCCAACATGGCCAGGCTGGAGGAGATCCAGAAGGAGCACAGGGCCCTGGCCGAGGCAAAACCAGGCGCAAAACTCCCGCTCGGCACTCCGGCGGTCGTGTGGATCAACGAGTGCGTCCACGGCGACGAGACCGCGTCGTTCGAGTCTGGGATGGCCCTCATTTACAACCTCGTCGCTTCACGTTCGAGCAGTGTGACGAAGCTTCTTGAGAACACTGTCGTCATCGTCAACCCGGTCTACAACCCCGACGGTCACGAACGGTACGTCGTCGCCTACAACTCGATCCCGAACGGCAACCCGGAGCCCGGAACTTACGACCGTGCGATCCCTGGCCCTTTCTTTGGTCGGCAGAACCACTACCGGTTTGACATGAACCGCGACAGGATCGCCATGAGCCAGGTCGAGACGAGGCAGGAGGTCGCCGCATTCCTTGCCTGGAACCCCCAGGTCTACGTCGACCAGCACGGACAGGTCGAGACCTACTTCTTCCCGCCCGTCCAACAGTCCGTGAACGTCAACGTTGGTCGCGACCGGTACATCCTTTGGACGGACGTGTTCGGGAAAGCGACCGCCAAGGCGTTCGACGACCAAGGCTGGACGTACTACGTCCGGGATCTGTTCGAGATCTACAGCGCCTGCTACCTGGACTCCCACACTACGCTCATGGGCGCGATCGGCCTCACCCACGAAACGGACGGTGGCAGGGTCGTGACCCAGCGCAGGAGCGACGACACCATCCTGACCTTGCGCGACGGCGCGGCCAAACACATGACCTCGGCCCTTGCCGTCATCGAGTCTTACGTCAAGTTCAAGAGCGATGCCGTCAGCGGGGCGTCCGCCGGGGAGTTCCAGCGAGTGGTTCTCACCAGCCCCGACCGCAGGGTCCTCAAGCGGCTCGCCGAGCACCTCGCTGTTTCTGGCATTAAGTCTCAGTTTGCGTCGCAAAGTTGGGAACAGCCGAACGCCCACGATTACTGGTCCGACAGTGTGGGCACGGTCAAGTTCCCCGCGGGAGCGCTGGTGGTGGACATGGCTCAATCGCAAGGGCCGCTCGCCAAAGCCCTTCTCGAACCGTCCTCAGACTTTGAACCGGAGTTTATCGAGCGTCAGCTCGAGCGGGCAAAGGCAGACCAAGAGGGCAGGGACGATGCCGAACTCGACGGGTTCGAGTTCTACGACTCCACCGCCTGGTCCCTGCCTTATGCCTACAACCTGGCCGCCTGGTGGAGCGATTCCACCCCGGCTTTTGTGGCGGGCGAACCGGACCGTCCCATCGCTGGTTGGGAGTTCGGCACCGTCGGGGCGTACCTGGAGTACACGGACCAAGAGGACGTCCTTTTTGTCGCAAGAGCCCTGCAAGCCGGTATCAAGGTCTCTCTGCTCACGCGGCAGTCCAAGGTGGGCGGACTAGATCTGGAGCCAGGGACATTTATGTTCCTTGCCGCGCGGAACAGCCAAGGATTCGGCAAGAACTTAGTCGAAACGGCGAACAAGGCCAAGGTTGATCTGCGCCCGTTGCCGACCAGCTATCCGGACGAGGGAAGGCACGGGCCAGGAAGCGAGACGGTCGTCCAGCTCGTCAAGCCGCGGGTGGGCGTCGTGTACGGGTCTGCCGGATCGCTCTCGGGCGGGCCGCTCTGGTACCTCATGGAGAACGTCTTCCGCTTGCCTTACGATTCCCTGACCACCCAGGCGCTGAACGGCAAGCTCGACCGTTACACCTGCCTCGTCTTCCCCGGGGCCGTACCTGAGAGCCCCAGGCTCTCGACCTGGGTCGCCGACGGGGGCACGGTCGTCTCGCTCGAAGGCGGCATGGGTTCCCTTGGCGCAGAACCAGATGCGCTGCAGGCCACGACCTGGCTGCCAGGTTCGTTCTTCAAGGCTCAGATCAAGGCAAAGAGCTACCTGGGGTTCGGTTATCCGCGCCCGGGAGGAGCGCCGGTCGTCTCCGTCCCCCTCGACGGACAGTCGTTCTTCAAGACGGACGCAAACTCTGTGGTCACGCTCTCTGAGGACGAGGGCGAAAAGAAGCTCCTGTCCGGCTGGGCATGGCCCGAGACCGAGGAGGAGCTTGCCGGAGTCACGTTCGTGCAGGAGAACCGGATCGGCCGCGGACGGCTTGTCAGTTTTGCGAGCGACCCGACGTTCCGGGCCCAGTACCCCGGTCTGTACCGGCTCTTGCTCAATGCCATGATCCTCGGGCCGGGCATGTAGGCGTCCCGGCACGACCCGTGCATTCCGATATCAGGATTTGCAACAATAGCGGCATGGTTACCATGATCGCGGCCATCACGTTGGCCCAGACGGACAACCGGCTCACCATGACCGAAAGGCGCGAGGGCTGGAAGCTCCTTTTTGACGGCCGCTCGACCGACGGGTGGCACAGCTTTAAGTCCGACAAGGCAGGTTCGGGATGGGTCGTCGCGGACGGGACCCTGCGGATCGAGGACCTTGGCCATGCCGGCGACCTGCTCACGAACGAGAAGTTCGACTGGTTCGAGCTCAAGGTTGATTTCTGCTTCATGCAGCCTGGCCAGAACAGTGGGATCATGTTCCGCGTTGCCGACACGGGCGAGGCCACCTGGCACAGCGGGCCGGAAATCCAGATCTACGACCATCCGTTCCAGGAGGGCGTCGAGACGACCGGGTTCCTCTACCAGCTCTACCGTGCGCAACGCAACGATTCCAAACCGGCTGGCGAGTGGAACTCGTTCGTGATCCGCATCGCCAAGGACAAGTCCTTTGTCAAACTCAACGGGTCCACGCAGTTCGAGTTCGTCTACGGCAGCCAGGACTTCTGGAACCGAGTCGCCAAGAGCAAGTTCGCCGAGTTCCCGCAGTTCGGCAAGCTTGAAAAAGGCTCGATCGCGATCCAGGGCGACCACGGCCACGTGATGTTCAAGAACATCAAGATCAAACAGCTCTAAAGTGGGTAGTGGGTCAGCTTGAAAGATCGCCCGGGAGTTGCTTTAGCTCAGGGGCCGCAAGCACCTGAGGCAAGTATGGCAATGCGTTCGGGTCTCGCTCCTTAAAGTAAGCAGTCGCTCTCTTCGGGAGCCAGACCGTATGGAAAAACTCTCTGAATAGAGGCAAGAACTCGTTGGGATAGAGGCGAGCGTCTACCGTCCGTCCGTCCGAATAAATGTGCTGGTATGTCGGCATTGAGTCTGGGTCGTGGCCCTGTTCCCTGAGCCATCCCGAGAACATGCGCCCCGTGGAGATGTCCGGTACGAATGCCTCGGGTAGCGTGTAACCCTGCGACTCTAAGGGGGCCACGAGCGCAAAGGTCACCTCGTTGAGCATCGAGAAGTGCGTCCGTGGGATCGAGGATCGGTTGACCATGTACCGTTCGATGTGCACGGGGAGGCGTCCACGAATCTTGCCGACCATCCAGTCATGTACCCAGTTGGACACGGCAACTGCAAATCTTGGCGAGCACCATTGCCCCAAGTGGATTGCCACCTTGGGATGAACCCACGTCCCCTGCAACTCGGGCGGGCCACCCCTGATGCTGACCACAAGTTCCGATATGGGAATTCCCATATCGGCCGTTAGTTCCTCCAGGAACTCAGTTGTCGTCTGGAGAC
>CAZGER010000040.1:0-10020 GCA_964524565.1 uncultured Chthonomonas sp.
CGCGAGCTGGGTTCAGAACGGCGTGAGCCAGTTCGGTCCCTATCCACTGCGCGCGAAGGAAACTTGAGAAGGGTCGCTCTTAGTACGAGAGGACCGGAGTGAACCGACCTCTGATGTACCAGTTGTCCCGCCAGGGGCATACGCTGGGTAGTCACGTCGGGTTGTGATAAGCGCTGAAAGCATCTAAGCGCCAAGCACGCTTCAAGATGAGGTTTCCCATCGAAAGAGTAAGGTCCCATGAAGACTACATGGTGATAGGTCGCATGTGTAAGCACGGTAACGTGTTCAGCTGAGCGATACTAATTGACCGAGGGCTTTAACATAAAGCTTCGCACTGGTGCCTTTTACGGGCACGTCCACTGACCATATGGTGCTTTCAAAGTGCTTTTGCACTGAAAGCCCGAAAACAAAAGCACACAAGAGTTATTCGCGTGGCCATAGCGAGGGGGAAACACCCGTTCCCATCCCGAACACGGAAGTTAAGCCCCTCAGCGCCGGATGTACTTGGCGGGAAGCTGCCCGGGAGATATGGACGTCGCGCGGATACAAATCGTTGAAAACGCCCCCTTAGTGGGGCGTTTTTCTTTGTCCGGCCTGGTGTTTTGGCCTGCCGAAAACAGTACTTTTACGTCTGGATTGTGATCCTAACCTTGGGGTCTGTGGTTCCCGATTCTATTGCTAGGCACATGGTCAACGAACTCATGCGCGAGCACAGGGCCGCTGTCCCGACAAAGACAGAGCGGAAGCTGGGACTTGAAGAGGTCATTGTCAGCAAAACGGACACCAAGGGCCTGATCACATACGCCAACCACGTTTTTTGCCGGATGGCGGACTTTACTTTGCCGGAGCTGATCGGCGCACCGCACAACCTGATCCGTCATCCGGACATGCCCCGCTGTGTCTTTAAGTTCCTTTGGGACAGGATCAGCGCGGGGCACGAGGTTTTTGCCTACGTCAAGAACATGGCTCGGAACGGCGACTACTACTGGGTGCTGGCGCACGTGACGCCCACCTACGACAAGGCGGGGACGATCATTGGTTACCATTCGAACCGTCGGTGCCCCGATCCGGCAGCCCTTGCCAAGATTGAGCCGGTCTATGGGGAGCTGAGACGGATCGAGACCACTGCGGCGGATCCGAGGTCCGGCATCCAGGCTTCGACAGACGCGCTATTGGGTTTTCTCAACGACAAAAAGGTCAGCTATGACGAGTTCATCTTCAGCATCATCCAGTAGCCCGCAAGAGGCAAGTTACGACACGATCCTCGATGAGATCGTGGACGTGTGTCAGAGCGTTGCCCGTGGCGACCTGGAGCGGCGCGTGTTGGCCACTGCCCCCGACCGGAGGCTTGAGAACCTTTCTGTGGCGGTCAACTCGCTGCTGGACAGTGTTGACGTGTACGTTCGGGAATCGACCGCCAGCTTGAAGGCGGCTAGTGAAAAGAGGTTCTATAGGCGGGTTTTGGCCAGGGGGATGAACGGTACGTTCCGCGTAGGCGCAAAGCTGCTGAACGACGCAAGCGACGAGCTGAGGCTTCAGTACGACCAGCTTGCCCGGGCGGAAAGCGACCGTTTGGCGACGATCACCGACCTAGAGGAGACGCTGTTGGCATCTTCTAAGAAGATCTCTGACGCTATCCAGAAGATTTCTGCCATCACGAAGGGGACGCACATCCTGGCTCTGAACGCCAAGATCGAGGCGGCACGCGCGGGCGATGCGGGCCGCGGCTTTGCGATCGTCGCGCACGAGGTGGAGACGACTTCTCACCAGGTCCGCAAGGTGATGGACGAGATCGACGTTGTGTTCGAGGAGTTCAAGCGGGAGACCCAGGAGACGCTGGCGAAAGTCGCGGCCCGGGGGAGCGACTCGCTGGCTGCCTAGTGGCGCTACTTGTAGAGCAGGTAGCTGGCTCGTGCCTTGTCGAACTTTTCGAGAGAAAGTGTCCAAGATGAGACGATGTCTTTGACGGTAACACCGCGTTGGAGCTGGGTCACGAGCGACCGGTTTCCTACGAGGCGCGCCATCGAGTCTGGGCGGAAGAAGGCCGGTTTGGCATTCGCTGGTACGGACGAGTAAAAGGCGGTGAGGATCTCCAGACCGGTCGCGACGGAGTCGTAGGATTCTGGATCGGTCACAGAGACGGTGATTCCAGCAAGGGGTTGGTCCTTGAGTTTGGGGGTGGCCGACTTGCCGGGAATCGACCGGGGGACGAAGCGGGCCGGGGCAAACCGGACTCCTGCCAGGCCAAGGCTGTTGAGCTGACTGGACATGATCTCGGGGTCGATCCCTTGGGTGCCCATGTTCAAGAACGGACTGGGTGTCCCGCGGCCCTCGCTGGCGGTGGTCGCCTCGAAGAGGCATGTGCCTGGGTAGGCGACGGCGGTCTCAAAGTCTGGGATGTTCGGGCTGGGCGGGATCCAGGGGAGGGTGGTCTGGGGCCAGAGCATCTTCCGGTGCCATCCCCGCATTTTGACGACGGTCAAGTCTAGGTTCTCAAGCCCGGGCAGCCACTTTTCGCCACGGATCATCAGGGCGAGTTCTCCGGGGGTGAGCCCGTACCTGATCGGGATCGGATACTGGCCGACGAACGACTCGTTGCCTCTTTCGAGGACTGGCCCTTCGATCTTGGATCCTCCGAGCGGGTTTGGCCGGTCGAGGACCACGAAGGGGATCCTGGCCTCGGCAGCCGATTGCATGCAGAGTCCGAGGGTGGAGATGTAGGTGTAGAACCTGGCCCCGACGTCCTGGATGTCGTAAACGAGGACGTCGCACCCCTGCAGCTGGCGGGTGGTCGGGCGGCGGACCTGTCCGTACAGGCTGTAGACGGGCACTCCTGTCTTCTCGTCGTGGGTGTTGCCGACGGGTGCTCCTGCGTCAGCCTGGCCGCGGATCCCGTGCTCGGGGCCGAAGAGGGCGACAAGCTTGAGCCGTTTTTCTGCAAAAAGGAGGTCGGCGAGGTGTCTTTTCCCGACGGTCGCTGTGTGGTTTGTGACCAGCGCGACGTTGTGCCCGTGGAGTGCGGCAAAGCCGCTCGCGGCCATGACACCGGCCCCGGTTTGGACCGGAGAGGCAAACGCGACGGCAAGGGTGACCAACATCTTTTGGTAGTTTACGCCGGATGCGGGTTGGGCAGTGGAATCCTTTGCTCGAGTGGTCAGAGTTGACACACTTTGTTCATGAGAATGTCACTAAAAGGCAGGTTCCGAACGTTTGTGTTAACTTATTAGGTATGTGGCATGTGGATATGTAGATTACTGCGTCATGAACTTGTATGTTAAGTTACATTTGATACCGGTTAAGGCAATATGTTGTTGGCAAAGTATCACGGAAAGAGCAGGGCGGTTGGTTGCGTCGTTTCGTTATGCTCCGGAGCAGGTGGGTCGGGGCGCGCCGTTTTCATGGCTGAGGGGATCGGACCAAGTCGTGCTTGGATGAACCTTTCGCTGGCCAAGCAAACACGGTGGACGGCTGTGTTACACTTGTAGGGCCATGATCGCACGTTTCTCGTTGGCAGCGGTGCTGTGCCTGACGACTTGCGCCGCCCACGCCCAGATCTGGACGAAAGTCAAGATCTTCGTTCCGGACGATAGGGCGCTCCAGCGGCTTTTGGCGACTCCGATCGACATGTCCGAATGCCACAACCGGGTCGGGGTCAACGATGCGATCATCGGGCCGAACGACTGGCTGCTTCTGGCTCAGACGGGTCTGCGGTACAAGATCGTCGGCTCTGCGCCGGATCCAAGGAACTGGGGCGCGACCTACGGGGCTGGCGAGGCGGCGGACTACCGGAACGAATACTTCACCGCGGACCAGATCCTCGCGTTTTTTGACGGTTTGGTGGCGGAGGAGCCGGATTTTGTGAAGAAGGTCCAGATCGGGCTTTCGATCAACGCCGAGCCGATCTATGCCTACAAGTTCCTTTCTCCCGCCTCGACCCGCACGCCCAACAACGTTATTTTGCAGGGGCTGATCCATGCGCGGGAGTGGATCAGTGGCTCGTGCGTCATGCACATCGGCCGTCAGTTGCTGGATGAGATGCGCAATCCGACGGAGCAGCGTCTGACAGGGAACAAGGCGGTTTGGATCGTGCCGATCGTGAACCCGGACGGGTACCGGTACACCTGGACGAACAACAGGAACTGGCGCAAGAACCGCAGGGCCAACGCAGGGGGTTCGTTCGGTGTGGACCTCAACCGTAATTACAGCGTTGGATGGGGTTTGAGTTCTGGGAGTTCGGGCAATCCGAGCTCGGGGACATACCGGGGGACAGCGCCGTTCAGCGAACCGGAGACATCGGCGATCGATAACCTGGCGAGCGGCCTGGACCGCATCGGCGGGTTTTTGGACATCCATTCGTACGGGCAGTTGATCCTGTACCCATGGAGCTATACCACGGACCCACCTGCCAACCTGACGTTCGTGGCCGGGGTGTCGGCTCGGATCAAGTCGGCCATGCAGCAGTTTGGGATGACCTACACGGCGGGCCAGACTTCTACGACCCTGTACCTTGCTTCGGGAACCTCGAAGGACTACGCTTACGGGGAGTACGACAGCCTTTCTTGGACCTTTGAGATGCGCGACACGGGGCAGAACGGTTTTGTCCTGCCGACGACGCAGATCACTCCGACCCAGGACGAGGCTTGGGCGGGCTTCAAGACGATGATTAGGGAGATCAGCGGCTAACCGGCTGGTCAACCCCGTACGGCGCAATCCGCTCTGGTGGGGAGAGTGGTTCAGGCTCGGACAGCAGTGACGGCGCGTGCCCTTGTGCGTGTTCATGGCTTTGTGGCAAAGTTGGAGGGTGCAGTACTATGTAACCGGCCATGACGGAGTCGAGTACGGTCCGGCCGACACGGACACTCTGCGGGAGTGGGCGGGCCAGAACCGTTTGAGCCCGGACAGCATGCTCCGTGACGCACACACAGGCCAGGTCATCCCGGCCGGCAACGTCCCTGAGATTTGGGGCGCTCCGGCTTCGGTCCAGGTTCCGGCGGTCACAGCCCCGCCTCAGACCGGGCCGATCGCCCAGGTTCCGTTTGACCCGGCCATGAGCCAGCCGTACGGGTTCTCGCCGGCCCAGCAGGGGCCAGGAGCGTACAAGGACCCAATCCTCCCGTTCTTGTTCGTGCTGGGATGGTGCGCCCTTGCGCTGGTCCTGTTCTTTGTTTTTCACGGCATCGGGATCATCATTGCCGCCTTCACGATCTTTGACGCGGTCAAGATCATGAGGACGGGCAGCCGGTACGGGATCCCGGCGCTTGTGGCGGCGATCGTCACGACCGCTATCATCGGGGTCGGGTGGCTCGGCAGGGCGGGCGGCTAGGTCCGGTCTAGTCTCCGAGCAGGCGGTTGACGTCGGGCAGGATCACCTTGGCCCACAGTTTGTAGCCGTCAGAGTTCAGGTGCAGCATGTCTGGCATCAGGAACGTGCGGAGGCGCCCGCTCGACCTGGTGAAGGCGAAGCCGATGTCTGAGAAGTGGACGCGCTCGCCATCGGCGATGTCTTTGAACTGGGACGTGGCTTGGGCGACGGCGATCCTCATGGGGTTGTCGGGGTTTTCACCGCGCGGGAAGATGCCCAGCAGGAGGATCTTGGCTTTTGGGAGGGCGGTTTTGAGCCGGTTCACGACGGCTTTGACGCCGATGGCGGTCTGTTCGGCATTGGACGAGCCGTGTCCGATGTTGTTGGTGCCGATCATCAGGACGACCAGCTTGGCGTCGAGCCCTGTCATCTCGCCGTTTTCGAGCCGCCACAGGACGTGCTCTGTCCTGTCGCCGCTAAATCCGAAGTTTGCGGCCTTGAGCGGGGCGAAGTTGGCGTCCCAGTGGGGTTTGCCTGCTCCTTCCCAGCCTTGGGTGATGCTGTCGCCCAGGAACACGACATCGATGCCGCCCTTGTTGGTCATGGCGACGCACGCCTCGTGCCTCTTGGCCCACCAATCTTCGTTCAGGCGGTTGGCGAGGGTCGTGGCTGGGATGTTCTGTACAGAGGTGGCCATGGCGCAAATCAGGCTGGCAAACATGACACATTCTGCCACGGACGGCCCGGGTGTGACACTCCTGGCCGGTTGATCGTCTTTATTTCGTGCAACTTAATGTTCTCGCCTTGACCCTTCCGACTGCTGCAGTCCTGCTCTCGTTTTTGCCCGGTGCCCAGCAGACAGGCTCCGTCGACCATGCCCAGCTCACGGCCCTGGCCAAGGGCCTTGGTTATGAGACCAAGGATTTGAGCGAAGCCAAGTTTGAGATCAACGTCAAGACCACGGATTTCACCGTTCCGCTCGGGGTGGAGATCAGCCCGAGCAAACGGTTTATCTGGTTGACCGCCTACATCGGTGAGAGCAAGCCAGGCTCGACCCGGGACAACCTGGGATCCAAGCTCTTGCGCGAGAACGGCAAGATCCAGCCGTGCCAGTTTTACGTCACCAGCAAGGACAGCCTGATGTGCGGGCTTGCGATCGAGAACAAGTCGGTTGACGCGCCGACGCTCAAGTGGGCGGTTGAGAAGGTTAGCGAAGACGTTTCGAAGACTTCGGGTGTTTGGAACGTGGGCAACTAGCGCGGCTTCTTCAGTTCTAGCAGCAGGTCGTGCTGGACGCTGGTGAGGGTGAGGTCGCTGCGTGTCCTTTCGATGACGGCACGCAGGGCGTCGCAGGTTCGGCGCAGCCCGCCCGTGAGCCCGTCTGGGAAGTCGAAGGTTTGTAGCTCGTCGTAGATGTCCTCCATTGTGCGGAGCATCCGTGTGGCCTCGTCCAGGCTGCCTTCGCGGAGCAGGTCGAGGACGGTCCGGCGCATCTCGCTGGCGCACTCGCCCATGCCGTTTAGAAAGCTGGTTGCGCCGACCCCGAGGCTGGCGGGGGTGGGAAGGCTCTCGCCGGTGGCCAGGGCGAGGCAGCCTGCCGCCTCGACGAGCTCTTTTTCTGCGTCTTGGAGGTAGCCCGCGTACTCGATCTCAGGGTGTCCGGCCATTGCGGCGCGCGCCTCTTGGGCGATGCTTTTGGCACGGGCGAGGAGCGCCCTGGCCTCTTCGAACTGGCGTCGGTGGACGTGTTTGATGCACCGGCTGGAGGTTTGGATCAGCTCGCGGCTGGAGCGCAGGGCAGCCTCCCTCGCCCTGTGTTTCGCTTCCATTTCAGCTTTGAGGGCGGCAACGGTCTCTTCCCAGTCCATCGCCTGAGTCTACTGGAACCGGCCAGGCTATAGGCCGAGCTTGCCCAGGAGCCCACCGCCGACATCGGCGGCGATCTTGAACCATTTGCGGGTCTTGTACCTGTCGCAGACCGATTGGACCTGCTCGTCGGTCTGCTTGGCGTACTCGTCGATGCGGTCTCCGGACGTGCCCTGGATGGCGGTGAGGGCGGCGATCGCCTTTTCTGGCGATTCTTGGGCCATGTCCACCGCCTCAAGGATCTCGATGATCATTCCCGAGGTCTCACCCAGGGCGTGGGAATAGCTCGCCTGGATCGGGACGCACTCGGCGGGGGGCGGATAAGACTGGAAGAAGGCAAGGAGCTCTTGCCATTCTTTGCGCTTTTCCGAGGCGTCGATCTTGACTGAGTCTGCCTGGGAGGGGGCTTGCTCGCCGGTGTCTTCCTCTTCACCAAAAATGCCTTTGAGGGCATCGGTCAGGCCGGATGTCTGCATCTTGGTGAGCATGACCATGAGCTCGCCGACATGCTCGCTGGAAAGGCGCTTCCGTCGGTCTTCGGTCTTGCGGAGGTGTTCGAGCCAGTCGCGGACGTCTGCTGGCATCGCCGTGTCCTGGGGAGCCTGGAGCGACGGCTCGGGGTCCGTGACCTGGGGCAGCGAGGTTTGCGGCTCTGTCACCTGGGGGAGCACGGTCTGGGGCTCTGTCACTTGGGGGAGGACCGAGGTTGTGCCTGAGTCTGCCGCGAGCGACTGCGACCCTCTCGGGCCGAAGAGACCGAGTGTCGCAAGGCCGCCACCGAGCACGAGCAAAAGCAGGAGCAGAACGATGCCGACCGTTAGGAAAACAGCCGGTTTCCGCTTTTCGCCCAGATATGGATCGACGGATGACGACATGGACTACCCTGAACTCTAGACGCTTTCTACCCCGTTAATGTGCCATTTCGGCCTGTTGCGCATCCCTCAAGGGCTCAGCCGGACCATCCGATACAACTAGACAGGGGGAACCGGCCTGTGGGGTCGGTCGTCAACCAGGATATGGACGGCATCGGAGACGGACATCCGCTAAGAGTGCTGTTCGCGGAGGCAATCGGCGAGCACTTGGCCCGCCATGTCTCATCGCTGGGGCTCGAGAGCGAGGGCGAGTACCTGGTCGGTCTGCTTTTGGACTTTATGCGGACGGACCGGCTGTACTCTGTCCGGGACATCGATGGTCGCCCGGTGACCTCTGTGATCGAGATGCTGGCAGAGGGCGATGTGATGCTGAGGGCCGACTCGTTCGAACGGGAGAGGGAGGTCCACCGCCACATCGGCGATTACATCCTGTTTTGGTCCGGGGTCCATCCTGCGTTTTTGCGGCAGATCAAGATCCGCGAGCCGCTGGACCTTGTGTGCGACTATTCATCGCAGGGCAAGCGGAGCTACCGGCTGGTCTCGCTTTTTGACCACGGGGAGTACGCGGCTGAGGCTGCGACCTTTCGGACCTTGAGCGAGGGGTTCGACGACTTTTCGTTCGTTCTTGGCCAGGTGGCGAAGCAGGTTCGGATCTACGGCGATTGCGCTTGACATAGCGTGCGATGTTTTGTGGTAAACTATCGATATGGATAAAAAAAGTCCGCGGATTAATAAAGTCCGCGGATTAATAAAGTCCGCGGATTAATAACGTCCGAAAGGTTTTTGTGACGGTCACTGGGCATGTTGTTCTTGTTATCGTCGGCTCGATCGCCGGGTTCGCCATTGCGTCCGCCGCGCCTCAGATGCCGCCCTGCGGCACGCCTTGCAAGACTGCTCCCAACTATGGGGCTTGCGACAACTGTTGCACCCAACAATGTCACGTTCCCTATGGCCCCGAGGAGGGAAACAAGTGCGACCTCTGGTGTTCGTGGCGGTGGGGGATGTAGCTTGTGAGGCGGCTCAAGGGGCAGAGTGTATTCGTATGGTCCGTGGGCGCGGGGCTCATCTTGACCGGTGTCCTTTTAGGGCTGATGTTTCAGGCGTCGCAAAAGGAGAACCAGAAGTGGGACATGATGGCAAAGGCCAAGGGTGTCCCGGTCGGTCCATACCGGGACCTGCGCTCAAGGATCGACCGGCTTGAAAGCAGCGGGGGAATGACAAAGACGGACAGGGAGGCTGCGGACGCGTACCTGAAGCATCCTAGCCCTGGCATCCGGGGATATGCGATGACCCTGGTGAATTTTGGGCTGAGAAAGTCCGATCCCGGCCAGGTCGTGGAGATGGCCACACAGATGATGGACGACCCGGACGAAAATGTCAGGACCCAAGCGTTCATGCTGGTCTACCAGCGCCAACCTGGATCGTGGAAAGTCTACCGTTCTCGCATCAAGAGCGACCCATCTGAATCCGTAAGGTCTTTAGAGAAGCTGTTTGAGGACACGGACGCAGACCGTGCGTCTGAGGCAGGAGGTGGATCTTTGTGAACGTTCGGAAAAAGTGCAACGGGTTAACACTTATGGAAGTGCTTGTCGTCACGGCGGTCGTGTCCATTCTGGCGGCAGTCGTGTACCCGGTTCTTTCTCGGTCCAAGCTCAGGTCGATGCAGTCGGTCTCAGCTTCTCAGATGCGGCAGCATTTTGCCGCGGTGACCCTGTACGCTGCCGACCACAACGACCGCATGGTGTTCGGGATTCCTTACGCCGAGTCAAACTATCGGAACTCTATGCCAGATGACTTGGTGGACATTGCGAGGACGGCCCCGATCGCAGAGGAGAACCTGTTTCCTTACGGTCTGACGAAGGCCCTGCTGCACGCTCCCAACGACCCTGGCTTTCAAAGGGACCGGGCTCAGTCCTTCTTTGAACTGGTCGGATCGTCGTACGTCCTCCGTCGGAGGGCAACGCTGACAGCGATCCCCTT
>CAZGER010000041.1:0-6081 GCA_964524565.1 uncultured Chthonomonas sp.
GCGACAACAAGTCCTTCCAGGACGCCTGGGTGGTGAAGGGCCGCGGCCCTGGTAAGACCAAGGGCTACTGCGGCCATCAGGAGGTCGAGATCGGGCTCGCCCGCGCTGGCAGACTGTTCGACCGGCCAGAGTTTGTGGCGCTCGCCAAGTGGATGACCGACACACGCGGGAGCCGGCCCAGCCCCTTCGAGACAGAGCTCGCAGACCCGGAATCCCGCGAGTTCTCCGGCGGGTATCCGGTCCTGGTCGAGAAAGAAGGGGTGTACGAGGGCGCCTACTTCCAAGACGACTTGCCTTTGAGGGAGCAAAAGAACGCCGTCGGGCACTCGGTCCGGGCGATGTACCAGTTCTGCGGGGCCCTCGATTCAATGGACTCTGCGGACGGAGCGCTTCTGGCGGCCCTGGAGACGATCTGGGGGAACATGGTCGACCGGCGGCTCTATATCACGGGCGGCATCGGCTCCAGCGGCAGGAACGAAGGGTTCACAAAAGACTACGACCTGCCCAACCTTGACGCCTACTGCGAGACCTGCGCCGCCGTCGGGCTGTGCATGTGGGCCAGCCGCATGGCGATGGCCACCGGAAAAGGGAAGTATGCCGATGTCTTTCTCATGTCGCTTTTCAACAACGTCCTTGCTGGAGCGTCACTGGATTGCTGCCTGTACCACTATGACAACCCCCTGGAAAGCCGGGGCGAGCACCATAGGGTGCCCTGGTTCGACTGCGCCTGTTGCCCGCCCAACCTCGCCCGGTTCTTGCTTTCTCTGGGCCGCTACCTGGTCCACCTGGACGGGCAGGACGCGCTCGTTCTCACCCCGATCGCACTGGAGGCGCACCCCCTGCCGGGCGACACGTTCGAACCCTTCCGGGTCGAGTCGGAGTATCCCTGGCGTCCCGCCACGACGATCGTGACCAGCGGAGCCCGTGGCGAGGTCCGGATCCGCACCGACGCACCCCTCAGTGGCCCCGCAGGGGACGACGAGATTGCGGGGGTTCCGGTCAACGGATTCGCAATGATCGAGCCAAGTTGCCGTCCCGGCCCTGCCAGTGTCGTGCCGCCGAGCTACGCCATTGAGTTCGCCTCCCCGCACCCTGAGCTTCTGGACAACGCTGGACGCCTTGCGCTCAGGCTCGGTCCGGTCGTTTTTTGCGCCGAAGAGCGCGACAACGGCGCCCCGGTCCATAGCTTTGTCATCGACCCCGACGTGCCAGTCACAGTCACCAGGACAAACGACTTGGAACTCCCCGTGTTCCTGAGCGTCGCGGGGCACAGGCGGGTTCCGAGGTCTTCGAGCGAGCTCTACCGGCGTCACGTCTCGGATGACTTCGAACCCTGCGATGTCCGGCTGCGGCCCTACTATTCGTGGAACAACGGCAAGCCGGGGACCATGCTGGTCTGGTTACACAGTCTCATAAAGTGTGACTAATAAATTACTCGTTGCTCCATTTGTTCACAAGCCACCAGCACCCTTGGTCGTGGGGGACAAACCGGTGGTTGCACAGGACCTCGAACGCCGGAAGGTAGCCAAGCTCGCGGTTCCCGTAGTCCCGCACCCGGAGCATGACTGTCTCGACGTGCTTTTTGGCTGCGCGGCACCGTTCGATGTCCGCCCGGCTCCCGCCCTCGCGCTCCAGGCTCTTTCTCCCGACCTTCTCCAGGTCGTCGAACAGTGTCCGCAGGAGCGCGAGCTTGCCGTTGGCTCGCTCGGCTTCGCACTTGGCGTAATGAGTGGCCGCTTGGTCGGCGATCCTCACAAACTCGACCGCCGCCCTCAGCATCAGCGCGACCCCTTTGCACGCCTCCGAGTTCGTCGAACGCAACGCCTTCTCGGCGATCTGCAAGGCCGCTTCCCCGTCCGGGCCACAAAGCTGCTCCCTGTGGTGCAGCCAGGCCAAAAAGGGGTTCCCGGTCAACAGGAGTCTGCTCCGGAGTTTGTTCCTGTGCTGCTGGAACGCGAAGACCCCGCCCAGGTCCTCCAACTCAACCCCGATGAGCCTCGCCCATTCTTCATCCTCCCCAAAACTGGAGAGCATGGTGCCTGGTTCGTCCGGGTCGTCTGCGATCCTGCCGCTCCAGGCGACCGCTGGCGTCAGAGACTCGAACGATCCAAAGAGCCCGGCCTCCCACGTGGTGAGACAGAATCCCGCTAGACCCATCTCTTTCACGTCCCGGGCGACCTCCCGGACGTTCCGCTCCGACCCTGCGACGTGCATCCACATGGCGTTGTAGGCGTGCAAAGTCGGACATCCGACAACCTCGTACCCGGCAAACCGCGACGACGTCTCCTTTAATCCGTTCATGTACTGCCAGTCAAAGATCAATGTTTCATTTGGAGTGTCCTCCAGCGCGGCCGGATGGTCCAAGAACATGTCCCCCCACACCGCCGGTCGACGCCCAGCGGCAAGGACCTGCTCGATCAAGGGCTTGAAATGACGTCCGTACAACCACGCCTTCTCATCCTCGGACTGTCCGGCGGAAGCAGCTTGGCACTTGGGGCACCGGTTGAGCTGGTACGTCTCGTCCCCACCGATATGGATGACTTGTGAGCCAAAAACTTCCATTGTTTCCGCGAGCATCGCTTTGCACAGGTCGAGGAACGGGCCACACGACGGGCACGCCTGAAGACCGTTGAAAACCTCTTCCCGGAACTCCCTTCCTTCTTCGGTGTACAAGAACCCCTCGAAGTGCCCCAGCAGGTTGATGAACGGCACGATCTCCAGGCTCGGGAACTCGTTTTGCAGGTTCTCCACCATCGATCTCGTCACACAGCCCGACCCCTGGGCCCAAGGCGCACACTGGTAGGCAAACCTGTGCTCCAGGTACAGACCAAGAGCGTTATAGCCCGACTGTTGGGCGGTGGCGGCGAACCGGTACAGGTCTCCCAAGGTTGGTGATTGCTCGCGGGCAAGGTCCACCATCCAAACTTTCCAAGGCATTCCCGCAGGTTACTCCCGGACCCTTGTCCAACCCACGACTGGACGTACACTGTGCCCGTGCAGACGGGGAACCTGGTAGTCGGAATCACCGGTGCGAGCGGGGCGATCTACGCCCAGAGGTTCCTCCAGCAGGCGGTCAGGTTTTACGACCACGTCTACCTCGTCCTTTCAGACCAAGCGATCGATGTTGCCGCCACAGAACTGGGAATCAGGCTGTGCAGGGACGCCTTTGACACCCAGGAATGGCTGGGATCGCGGCCAGAGAACCTCCACTTCCTGGACGGCAAGAACTTTTTCACCCCGCCAGCGTCAGGGTCCTTCCGGCACGACGGGATGGTCGTATTGCCGTGCAGCATGGGCACCGCGGGCAGGATCGCGAACGGGATATCCAACGACCTCCTCACCCGCTCGGCGGACGTCTGCCTCAAAGAGCAAAGACCCCTCGTTCTTGTACCGAGGGAGATGCCCTGGAACCTAGTCCACCTGCGAAATTTCACCCAGCTGGCCGAGGCTGGGGCGACCATCCTCCCGGCATCCCCGAGTTGGTACCACAACCCCAAGACCCTCGAAGACCTGGCTGACACGGTCGTCGCCAGGGTGTTTCAGATCCTGGGCAAGGACACCGGCCAGCTGAAACAGTGGATGATCGACGAATGACCCGCAAGGCGGTGATCGCGGGGGGAACGGGGGGCATCGGCCGTTCGCTCGCAAAGCACCTATCGGCGCAAGGCTACGCGGTTTCTGTCCTGTCCCGCGGAAAAAACGATGGGCCGCACACCTCCGTCGTTTGGGACGGACAGTCCTATGGCGATTGGGCAGCCTCCTTGGAAGGCGCGGACCTGGTCGTCAACCTGTGCGGATCCCCGATCAACCAAGCCTGGACACCCGCCCGTCTCAGCGTCATCCGGAGTTCGCGGATCGATCCGACAAACCTGATCGGACAGGCAGTCAGCAGGGCCACTGACCCCCCCAAAGTGTGGCTGAACGCCAACGCGACTGGCATCTATGGTGGTGTCGGCAAGGCCCCTGTGTCCGAATCCACCCGCCCAGGCACCGACCAACTCGCCCTGATCGCCAAGGAATGGTCGGAGGCCCTGTGGCAACACCGTCTCCCTGTGACCAAACGCATCGAGGCGCGCTTCGGCGTCGTGCTCGGCCCGTTCGGGGCTCTGCCGAAACTGGTCCGCCTCACTCAAGCGTTCATGGGCGCATCGGCGGGCAGCGGGAAGCAACATGTGCCCTGGATCCACATCCACGACCTCTGCCGCCTGGTCGAGTTCTCCGCTTCCACGATCCCGCAGGGCATCGTGAACTTCGTCGCGCCGGAACCGGTCACAAACACGGGACTGATGCACAGCCTGGCAGACCGCTTGGGGCGTCCGCGGCTGCCTGCCGTGCCGGCACCGGTTTTTCGGCTGGTCGCCCGTCTGACGGGAAACCAGCCAGAGATCATCCTCACGGGCCGCCGTGTCCTTCCGGTGATCGCCCTCGCGAACGGGTTCCAGTTCAGCTTTCCCACGCTCGAGTCGGCCCTAAACGACCTGCTCGCGACCTGAGCTTTTTCACCTTCTGCGACCGACAATCCAAGCAGGACCATATGGACACGCTCAAAGGCAAGATTGTCGCTCTGCTCGACGAAAGGCCCGGGCTCACAGACAAGGAGATCGCGTACGAACTCCGCAACTGGGTCTCGTCAGAACAGGCCGTCACCATCCAATGCTCCCGTTTGGAGGACGAGGGCGTCCTCAGGCGGATCAAGCGGATCGGCAAGCCAGCTGGCAACTACCTCGCCGAAGAAACCAAAGATCCGACGATCGACCTCGCGCCGGAGCCCGTCGACGACCTGCCCGAAATCCCCCGGGACGCTGTCCACATCGCAGACCTAAGAAGGGTCGGCTTCACCCACGCCGGGGACATCACCGCTTCCTCCGGAGAACTGGTCGCGACGGTCCACAACGCCACCGACAAGTCCGACGTACTGTATGCGTTGCTCATCGACGATGTCGTCGTGTGCCTTGGCCACAGCCCCCGGCCGCTCGGCCACACGCTGACTCTCCTTCAGACAGGGCAGGCACAGGGCGAGACCAACCGATACCACGGCTATCTGAGGAACGTCTGTCTGCGCGGGAGCAGGGTAGAGGTCTGGATCTTGGCCGACCCTGGCGTCCTCCAGTTCGCAGGACACCGAATCTCTCTGACCGCCGGGATCTACCGGTCGCTCGTGGAGCATTTCCAACCCGTCTGGACCCGACACGCAGAAGCCGCCTGAACCTGGTCCGTCCCGCTTTGCCCCGGTTCACTGTGCCACACTCCTTAGCCTATGGCCAAGGAACTCGGGATAACTTCAAGGGCCGAAAACTACGCTGAGTGGTACAACGAACTCGTCAAAAAGGCCGACCTGGCCGACAACTCGGTCGAGCGCGGCTGCATGGTCATCAAGCCGCACGGCTACGCGGTTTGGGAGCTCATTCGCGATTCCCTGGACAAGATGTTCAAGGAGACCGGCCACGTCAACGCTTATTTTCCGCTCCTGATCCCGAAGTCGTTCCTGAGCAAAGAGGCCGAGCACGTCGAGGGCTTCGCCAAAGAGTGCGCCATCGTCACCCACCACCGGCTGATGAACGACCCCAACGGTAAAGGGGTCGTCGTCGATCCTGACGCCAAGCTTGAAGAAGAGCTGGTGATCCGGCCGACCAGCGAGACGATCATCTGGCATTCGTACAAGAACTGGATCCAGAGCTACCGAGACCTGCCGATCCTCGTCAACCAGTGGGCCAACGTCATGCGCTGGGAGCTCCGCCCCAGGCTCTTCCTGCGGACGGCGGAGTTCCTTTGGCAAGAGGGGCACACAGCCCATGCCACGTACGACGAGGCGGAGCAGGAGGCCCTCACGATCCTGGAGGTCTACCGGCGGTGCGCCGAGGATGTCATGGCCGTGCCGGTCCTCACCGGGCTCAAGTCGGAAGGCGAGAAGTTCGCCGGTGCCGACCACACCTATTGCATCGAGGCCATGACCCAAGACCTTCGCGCCATTCAAGCTGGAACAAGCCACCATTTGGGCCAGAACTTCGCCAAAGCGTTCGATGTGACCTTCCAGAGTCCGGAAGGCAAGCAAGAGTACGTCTATGCGACCAGTTGGGGCGT
>CAZGER010000041.1:6091-9997 GCA_964524565.1 uncultured Chthonomonas sp.
GGCACGCTCATCATGGCCCATAGCGACGATAACGGCCTTGTCCTCCCGCCCGCAGTCGCCCCGGTCCAGGTCGTCATCATCCCGATCGGACGTGGCGACGACAGGGCAGCCGTTCTGGCCGCCACCGACAGCCTGGTCGAGGGAATCAAAGCCCAAAGGTGGCGAGACCTGCCTGTGCGAGTCAAGGTCGACGACCGCGAGAAGGAATCGCCGGGCTTCAAGTTCAACCACTGGGAGATGCGCGGAGCGTGCCTCCGGGTAGAGATCGGACCACGCGACCTGGCCGAAGGCAACTGCATCGTCGCCATCCGGGACAACGGAGAAAAGACGACCGTTTCGATCGAGAGCCTCGCCGGTCTCCTCCCCGGCCTCCTGGATGGATTCCACCAGAGGATCTTTGACCGCGCGCTCGAGCTTCGCAAAGCAAGCACAAAGCGGGTGGACACCTGGCAGGAGTTCCAAGACTGCTTCAATGGCGAGGGCGGCGGGGGCTTCGTCCTGGCCCACTGGGACGGCACCCAGGAGACGGAGGACGCCATCAGCGCCGCGACCAAAGCCACGATCAGGGTGATCCCGCTCAAGCCGCTCGACCCGGCAGACGAGACTCCAGGGACTTGCGTCTATTCAGGCAAACCCAGTGTCCGCCGTGTCGTCTTCGCAAAAGCGTACTGACACAAGTTCCGCCAAGCGCTCACACGCGGCAATCGGAGACCGCACAGGGTCTGTGCAGACACTCGGCCCCCTGTTGCCCCACAGGACAACCGAACAATGGCACCGCTGTACCGTGTGAGAGCCTCCCGCTAAAAAAAGTGCTGGCACCTGTTATCAGGTGCCAGCACTTGGCGACATCGAACGGGGGTTTTTACTTCCCGTCCTGACCGCCGCCGTCTTGGTCAGAACCGAACTGACTGTTGTTGGCGTTGCCTTCTGCCGCGCGCATCTCCTCCATGCCCCGCTCTTCGGGGTTCTTGGCCCCCTCCGGCGCCTGGACAGTGTCGGGAGCGTTGCCTTGCGGCTTCGCGTCGCTGGCGGTGTCCGGCCCGGATGAACAGGCCGCGTGCAGGCCAACATGACCGAGGCCGAGAAGGATGTTCGACAGCTTGCGCATCTTACAGAGCAACCGCCGTGTCCCAGGTCTGACCGTCAAGGTCCGGGCGGAACAGGTAGGCGTGGCAACCGCCAGCGTTCTCAGCCGACCACCATCGGATCATCTGGAGGGCAGATCCGTTCGTGCCCTGCCAGTTCGTGAACGGGTCGATGCGCGGGTCGGTCGGGCCGTTGGTGAAAATGCCCATCTTGCGGGTCTTCACGTGGCTGTCTGCGAAACCGACGATCCACTGACCGCCGTACATGTCGAACCCGGCGCCACCGGATGACCGGCTGAAGAAGCTGGTCGAGCCGTTGTCCGTGGTCGCACAGGCGGCGTGGCCCGGCTTGTAAACGCATGGAGCGACGCGGTTTGCGTTCTCGCAGCCCATGTACGGGTTGGCGAACCAGGCGCCCGGCGCCTTGCGGTCACCGTCAAGGTTGAACACAACCGTGTTGGCGACGTTGTTGATGGCCGTCGCGTTGTACGAGTTCAGAAGGCCGTTGTACGTGTAGGCGTAGTTGTTCGTGCTGCCCTGGTACGGCATGCCGTTTGCGATCGAGAGCGTGTAGATGCTCGTGGTTGAGACAGCGTT
The DNA here is from genome assembly GCA_964524565.1 of uncultured Chthonomonas sp. Classification (GTDB taxonomy): domain Bacteria; phylum Armatimonadota; class Fimbriimonadia; order Fimbriimonadales; family Fimbriimonadaceae; genus UphvI-Ar2. The sequence continues at coordinate 7,774 of CAZGER010000041.1, forward strand.
CGGATCGTCGTAGATCTGCTCGTTCTTCAGGTACGGCCTCAAGGAGTTCGTGTAGAACGTGTTGAAGGCGTCGATACCACGGGCGTCGGTAAATGCTGTGGCCTGCTCGGCAGGCGTGGGCACAAACCGGTTGTACGCTGTGCGGTTGTTCTGCGGGTTCCAAATGTTCGCAATCGGGAAGGTGTCGTCGTAGTCAGCCAGATAGATCTGGGCGGCCGTGCCGATGTTCTTGACGTTGCTGATCGCTTGGGTCTTCTTGGCTGCAAGCTTGGCCTGAGCGAAGACGGGGAACAAGATTGCTGCAAGAATCGCGATGATCGCAATGACCACCAGCAACTCAATCAGGGTGAATGCAGTTCGTTTCATCTGAGTAATGCCCCTTCCAATGAGGGAAAGATATTCTGTCGAACGATCGACAGGCATAAGATTGTACTGCCAAAACGCGCCATTTGGTTCAATCTGGTTCAACAAACTTCTTGCCCACGCAACATAAGCCCTCACCCACGCCGGTTTGCTATACTGACCAAGCCCGGAAGACGGGCGGAGTGGCAAGGATTGGCAGGAGTCAAATTTAGCGGTGTCAGCAAGGTCTTCGGGAAGGACGTTCGCGCAGTCGACAGCCTCGATCTCGAAGTCAACGACTCCGAGTTCATGGTCCTCGTCGGGCCGTCCGGCTGCGGGAAGACCACGGCCCTCAGAATGATCGCCGGCCTGGAGGAAGCGACCGAGGGCGGCCTCTTCATCGACGACCGCAAAGTCAACGACGTGCCCCCCAAAGACCGCGACATCGCTATGGTCTTTCAAAACTACGCCCTGTACCCGCACATGACCGTCTACGAGAACATCGCGTTCGGTCTCAAGCTCCGGGAGCTCAAGGGTGTGTTCTGGCAGCTTGCGAACGCGGCCCAGGCAAGGGCCGTGCGGACCGACATCGACAACAGGGTCAAAGAAACGGCCAACATGCTCGATATCGGCCACCTGCTCCACCGCAAACCCAAGGAGCTCTCCGGCGGGCAGCGCCAGCGCGTCGCCCTCGGGCGGGCCATCGTCCGAAAACCAAAGGTCTTCCTCATGGACGAGCCCCTCTCGAACCTCGATGCGAAGCTCCGCATCCAGACCAGGGCCGAGCTCATCCGCCTCCACCGCGACCTCGGGATCACCACGATCTACGTCACCCACGACCAGGTCGAGGCGATGACGATGGGGCAACGGATCGCAGTCATGAACGCCGGTGTCCTGCAACAGTGCGACGAGCCAGAAACCGTCTACAACAAACCGGCCAACAAGTTTGTCGCCGGCTTTGTGGGCGCGCCTCCCATGAATTTCATCGACGGTGACTTGGCCGGGTCGAAGTTCACCTCAGAGCACATGACGATCGACCTGCCGGGCAGCCATCCAGCCGCCCAGCACTCCGGGGCTGTGACCCTCGGTGTCAGGCCGGAGGACATTTACGACGCCAGCACGTCCACGATCAAATCGTCGGGGAGCAACTCCTTCCAGGCGACGGTCGACGTCCTTGAAAAGCTCGGGGCAGAGGACACTGCCTACCTCAAAGCCGGACAGCTGGCCATCACCGCCACGCTCGACCCGGCGAACAGGCTCGAGGTCGGCAGGACCGCGAACTTTGTCCTGGACGTGGACAAGCTCCATTTCTTCGACAAAGAATCAGAGTCCGCCATTCGCTAGGCGCCTCAAACGCCGTGCGCCCCGTGTGCAAGTGTTTCTAAAAAACCTTAACCATGGATCACGCGTGTGTGCAAGTTCTCCAACTGGGGACATAGTTAGAACAAGCGCCCCATAGATCGCGCATGCTACTCGGCCAGGCACTCGATCACGACCGTCTTCACCGGCCCGCCGGGACTCGGGACCGCACGCCCCCGGCTGGGGAACTGCCCGCAATAGGAGGTCATCAGGCTGTTCTGGTCGCGCAGGGTCAGCGGAGCGTCGCTCGACATCGGGCCCTGGTAGTACATCACGTCGGAGTTCACCGAACTGTGGCCGTGCAGGAAAAGCGCGTGCCCGACCTCGTGGGTCGTGGTGTGCCGCAGGCCAAAATTGAACTCTGCAAGGGTCATCCCGTCCCAATAGTTGATCTTCACGTCCGCCCGCACCATCTCGTTGTTCGAGGTGAAGTAGCTGATTGTCGTCGTCCCGAGTGTCGAGCCAGAACCAGGCTTGGCCGGCAACTTCACAAACTCGACCGAAATGTGGGCGCCCAGGCTAA
>CAZGER010000042.1:0-9957 GCA_964524565.1 uncultured Chthonomonas sp.
TCGAACAGTGGGTCGACGCCATCGAGGGCTTCCTCGTCCAAGCCGGCGACAGACTCCCCCAAGACCTCGACCGACGTAGCCTCGCCGTCCACATCCTCACCACGATGGAAGGCGGGGTCATGGTCAGCCGGACCTACCGGAGCATGACCCATTTCGACCAAACGGTTGGACACCTCCGAACGTACATCGACCACCTGCAAGAAAAAGCCACCAACTGGTCCGCCCCTAAACAACAACCCAGGATCGAAGAAACGATATGACCACCCTCGCCCTCGCCGCTGCCCTCTCCCTCCAAGCCAAGGACCCGACCTTTCAAAGCTACCGCGCACATATCGAAGCCGCCTCTGCCGCCCTCGCCTCCGGCTCGGTCAAGCTCGCCCGAACCTGGCTCGATGGCGCGCCCGCCAACCACCGGGGCTGGGAATGGGAGCACCTTGCCGCCCAGTGCGATTCCTCCATCGCCACGGTCCGCGTCTCGGACCAGGCCCTCTCCAAAATCCAGGTCAGCCCCGATGGCAAGACGGTCGCAGTCTCCTGCACAGACGGCGACATCCGCATCCTCGATCCCCGCACACTTCAGCTCCGCACAACCCTCAAAGGACACACCGCACCGGTCTTCGGACTCAACTTTTCAGCCGACGGGACCAGACTCGTCTCTACCGGCCGCGACAACACAATCAGACTGTGGGACACCACCAGGTTCGAACCGATCGGCGTCCTTGGCGAACACCCGGTCACGCCCTACAACGCAAGGTTCTCGCCCGATGGCAAAAAAGTCGTGTCCGTCGGCTGGCGGATGCACCCAGAACGCAAGTCCCCCGTCGGCCTCATCCGCGTCTGGGACGTAGGGTCAAAATCGCTCCTCTCGGACCAGGACTACACGACCCACCCCATCTCCAGCCTCGATTTCTCCCCCGACGGCGCCCACTGCTACATCGGCTGCTGGGAATACCAGGTGCTCGATCTCAACATGACCACCTACAAGGTCGAACGGGAGATCCTCCCACCCCCGGACCGTGGCTACATGGCCGTCGATTGGGTAGAGCTCGATCCCGCAGGCACCACGATGGCCGCCGCCACCAAGGACAAGCGCGTCAACCTCTTCGACGTCTCCACCGGAAGGTTCAAAACAGCCCTCGAGCACTCGGGCAACGTCACCTCGGCCCGCTTTTCCGCCGACGGAGCTTCCATCGTCACAGCCTCGCAAGACAACAACGTCCGCGTCTGGGACGCCACCGGCAAACTAAAGGCCCTCCTCCGTGGCCACGAGGCGCCCGTCACCTGCGTCGCCCTCGACCCCCAAGGTAAGTTCGCCTACTCCAGCGACACCACCGGGCTCGTCAAAAAGTGGGCGATCGACGACACCTTCACCTACGCCCCCACCTTCCAACGCGGAGCTTCCTGGTCCTGCACGCCCGACCCGACCGGAAAAGTCATCGCTGTCGGCACAAACGAACGGAACATCGAGCTCCGCAGCCTCCGCGACGGGACAGTCATAGGCACACTTGGATCGTTCGGCAGCCTCGTGGTCGATGTCGCCTGGTCGCCCGACGGGACCCGACTAGCCGCAGGCTCTAACGACGGGACTTTCCGCGCGTTCGACGTCGCCACCAAGCAAGAGCTCTGGCAGCACAAGGACGCAGGCCAGGTCCGCTCCGCCGCCTGGTCCAAAGACGGCAGGTTCGTCGCCTTCGGCAACGGCGGCTCCGGCAACGCCCACATCCTCGCCGCCGACACCGGAGAACCCGCCTTCACCGGCAAAATCGCCCCCGGCACCGTCAACGCGGCCTTTTCGCCTGACTCCAGAACCGCCTACTTCGCCGCCGCCAAAACGGTCTGGGCCGTCAACCTCGCCACGATGTCTGCAAAGACCCTCACAGAATCGCTCGCCAGCCCCGCAATGGAACTCGCCGTCAGCCCAGATGGAAAACGCCTCACCATCGGCGGCGAGGCCGGACACGTCGAGACCATCGACGCCAAAACCGGCCGACCAGTCTGGACCGCAAAGTCAGACGGGACCCAGTGGGGCATCGACTACAGCCCCGACGGCAGGCGCATCGCGTCCGTCGGCTACGACTTCGCCCTCCACCTCTGGGATGCCGCCACCGGGCAAGAGGTCTTCGCCCTCCGCAACCTCCCGGTCCAAGGCTTCGACACACGCTTCACCCCAGACGGGAACACACTCGTCTTCATGGGCGGCGACGGCTCCTTCTGGTGGATCGACCGACGCCCCTTCAAACACCTCATCGGACCAAAACAATGACCATCAAACTCGTACCTGACTTCGAAATCTCCGACGCCTCCTGCAAGGCGGCCACCGGCAAGACCCTCACCGAGTGGTTCGCCCTCGTCGAATCGCGCGGCGAGGGCCGGCGCGACACCATCAACTGGCTCTACAACGAGACAGGGCGCGGCAAAGACGTCTGGTGGCCGACCACGATCTGGGTGGAGTACGAACGGTCAAAGGGCATCGTCAAAAAAGACGGCCTCGCCGAGGGCTACACCGTCTGCTGCACCAAGCTCGTCGCCGCCCCCGTCGAAGTCGTCTACGACCACTTCACCTCCAACACCGCCTGGTGGGGGATCCCTGGCCAGGCCGAAGAAGGCAAGTCCGTCACCGACGATGGCGGTAACGAACTCACATGGCTCCGCCTCCGCCCCGGCAAGGACGTCAGGTTCGACTGGAAGACGAAAGGCTGCCAGGACACCGTCCGCTTCGATGTCACCCTCGCCGACAACGGTAAAGGCAAGACCCAGATCAACGTCATGCCCAGCCGTATCCAAGACCGCCCCGAGGCAGACGGCCTCCGTAACGCCTGGGCCGAGGCCAACGACCGCCTCAAATCCATGCTGGAAGCCTGAGCAACACACCTAGGCACCCAGTGCCCGCCGCCCAATTTCCAGGTGGCGGGCATTCTTACCCCCGCCACCCAAGGTCCCAGGCCGCTGAAACCCACCACCCACTAGACCGATATATCAATGTGATATCATATTGGTATCACGGAGACACCAGTGAAAGAAAAAGTCGTCAAAGTCCTGCCGGGCATGCCCATGCTCCTGCTGGCAATCGCCATGTTCGTAGGGGTCGTCTACGGCTTCGTCCTAGCCGAGAAAACCGAAAATCCAGCCTGGATCTTCGGCTCGCTCGGACTGCTCCTCGCCTGGATCCTCACAATCGTGGGCTTCTTCGTAGTCGAACCCAACGGGAGCAAGGTCCTGCTCCTGTTCGGAAGGTACGTCGGAACCGTCAAGGCCGCCGGGTTCCACTGGACAAACCCGTTCAACACAAAACGGAACCTGTCCCTGCGTGTCCGGACGCTCAACAGCGAAAGGCTCAAGGTCAACGACCTCGCCGGTAACCCAATCGAGATCGCCATCGTCGTCGTCTGGCGAGTCGTCGATACCTACGCCGCCTCCTTCGATGTCGACAGCTACGAGAGCTACGTCAACCTGCAAAGCGAGACCGCCCTGCGACACTCCGCTGGGAGCTATCCCTACGACGCCGGAGACGAGGTCGTCAGCCTCAGACAAAACGCCGACGAGGTCGCAGAGCACATCCGTGCCGAGCTCCAGACCAAGCTCCAAGTGGCTGGCGTCCAGGTCATAGAAGCCAAGATCGCCCACCTCGCCTACGCACAAGAGATCGCGGGAGCGATGCTCAGAAGGCAGCAGGCCGCAGCCGTCATCGCCGCAAGGCAAATGATCGTCGATGGAGCAGTCGGCATGGTCGAAATGGCCCTCAGCCGCATGGAACAGGAAAACGTCATCAAGCTCGATGAAGAGCGAAAGGCCTCGATGGTCAGCAACCTCATGGTCGTCCTCTGCAGCGAACAACAGGCGCAACCGGTCCTCAACACCGGCACGCTCTACAACTAACAAGGATGTCCGAGAAAAAGACGTTCCTGCTGCGCTTGCCGCCAGACCTGTACGAAAAAATACAGCGTCTGGCGGCCGCCGAGCTGCGCAGTGTCAACGCCCAGATCGAACTCGTCCTCCGACAAGCCGTCAAAGACAAACCCCCGCACCCAGATCAGCCGCCGAAACCTACCTGAGCCCGACAACCTCAGCCTGCACCGCGTTCAAAGCCCTCACAAAAGCCTCGTACTTCTCAAAAGGCAGCGCCTCGCCCTCGTCCACCTTTCCAAGCTCGTCCCACTTCGACCAAAAACCAGGCGTCATCCCCGCCCGCTTCCACTTGGTCGAATCCGTCCGCCTGTACTCCCGGACAGACTTCAAGCTCGATGCCAGCGACTTCCGCGCGCTGGAATGTCCCCCCATCGTGAACTGCGTCACGCACAAAGAAGAAAGCTCGCCCAAAGTCACACCAGCCATGAACTCGTCCGTCTCAACGTCCGTCGGCCGCTTCGAATACTCATAAAGCATGTACCGGTCCATGATCGGCATGCGGATCGACTCCCGAAAGTGCGCCTCAGACTCCGGAGAAGTCTTCAAGTCCCCCTCGGCCCGCGCCAAAAGCTTCTCGTGGTGCGGCTTCCACCCCTCGGCCACCCCCGGAGACCACAGGTCCAACACCTGCAAACACGCGTTCAAATGGACAACCTCCAGCTTGGAATACGGTTTGACGACAAACTGGAGCCCCCGCCACATAAAGTAGCCGCTCATAAACGCCCTGTACCGCTCCACCGTCCCATCGACCTTCGACTCCTCCAACCCCTCAAGCTTCTTGTACACGGCAATCCCCATCTCGATGCTCCCGTCCTTCATCTCGACGTGCCGGACAGGCTCCTTCTGGACCGGGACGGAAAGCAGGGCCACGGCGAGCAAGGTGGTGGGGAGTGTCATTGGCAACCTCAGGTGTGACCCCGATTCTGGCAGGTTCCACCCACCCCCTCGCCCCACTGGATAGAATAAACCAAATGTCCGAATCCCCCACGCTCACCGTCCAGGACGTCATGTGGCTCCACACCCAGGTCACGGGATCGACCGACGACTGGAGCTGGGCAAGGCTGGAAGAAGCGGTCGCCTACCAGTACCCCTACGGCAGCAGAAACGCCATCGCCGCCCGTGCCGCCAACTTCGCCCTCGGAATGGTCAAGATAAAACCCTTCCCGTCGCACAACAAAGCGACCGCCTTCGCAGCAATGGCCGCCTACCTGGCCCTCAACGGACACTCCCTCCACCTGGCCGACAACGAAGGCGCAGACTTCTTCCTCTCGATGCTCTCAAACCCGGACTCAGCCGAGGCGATGGTCGCCGTCAAGCTGCAAGAGCACCCCGCCCACCACTCCGGCAAGGGCTTCGACGCCCAAACAACCGCCCAAGACTCCCTGGCCGCCTTCTCCGCCACGATCAAGTCGCTGTCCTAATCACACCCTGGCCCCTGGAGGGCACTCCCGTCCAAACCCGGCATCCCCCGGAAAACGTGAGCCCCGTACCGACCCGCCGCATGTCTGCGGCACGCTCCGCGTGTAACATCTGCCGAAGGCCCGCAGAACGATGCGCAAACAGAATATTAGTCCGATCTGGGGCAGTCTGACCGTCCTGCTCGTCCTCGGCCTCGTTACGGCCGGGATGTGGCGGCTTGCCGACCAGCCCCCGAAGCCAGAACCGTTGCCCGTGATCAAATACACCCAGCTCGCAAGGCCCAAACGCGTGCAGGTCTATGTCATCGAGGGCGTCGGAAAGGTCCCTCCCTCCGGTGACTTCACGCCAGCGACTCTTAAGTTTCCCTACGTTTCCGGACACGCGCAGATCCTGTCCGCAGACTCAGCCGAGGCCGCAAAGCAGGTCAAAGAGATCTTTGGCACCAAAGCGAAAATCTCAAAGTCGGTCGTCACCCACATCAAGCCCGACCTGCCTCCGCCAAGCGTGTCCGCGATCTCCGTAGGCAGCCAGCCGCCTCGGTCGCGCCTCGACAAAATCGGCGAGGCCCAGCTGGTTCGCCTGTCAGACACAACCTCGATCGTTGCGCCGCAGTGGTGCGTCTCCTATCAGGACGAGGCCGCCTTGGTGCCCCTGAACCTGCCCGTCGTGGACAAGGACCGACGCATCGTCTCCTGGTCGAGCGCACCTCAGTTCGGCGTGGTTCCCCTGGCGGGAGGCACGGTGTTCGTCCTGAACGACGCTGGCAAGTACGTCTACGTGACCGTCGAAATGTGGTGACCCGGCTATCCCAGCGAGGCCGCCACCGCCGCCACCACCCGCTCCTGCACACCGGCAGAAATGGCCGGCCAGATCGGAAGGCTCAACACCTCGCCCGTCAAAGCGTCGCTCACCGCGCAGTCAGCCGCAGGCAGACCGGAGTACACCGGCAGTGCGTTCACCGGAACCGGGTAGTACACAAAACTGCCGATCCCCCGCTCCGTCAACGACTGCTGCACAACGTCGCGCTTGCCGTCCAAAACCCGGACCGTGTACTGGTGGTAAACGTGCCTCGTGTAACCCGCCTCGACCGGCGTCACAACACCAGGCACCCCCGCGAACAACGCGTTGTACCGCTCCGCCGCCGCCCGACGTCCGTCGTTCCACTCGTCGATGTGGGGCAACTTGCACCGGAGCACCGCAGCCTGCAAAGTGTCCAACCGTGAGTTGTAGCCGATCGCCTCGTTAAAGTACTTCTTCTTCGCGCCATGGACCCGCAGCATCCTCACCGTGTCCGCGACCTCGTCGTTGTCGGTCACAAACAGGCCACCGTCACCAAAAGCCCCCAGGTTCTTGGATGGGAAAAACGAAAAAGCCCCCCCGTCCCCCATCGTCCCTGCCTTCTTGCCCTTGTACTCACTGCCCCAAGCCTGGGCAACGTCCTCAAGCACCTTCAAACCGTGCTTCTTGGCGATCTCCAAGATAGCGTCCATGTCCGCAGAGTGCCCGTAAAGGTGGACCGGCAAAATCGCCTTGGTCTTGGGCGTGATCGCCGCCTCGATCCTCGCCGGGTCGATGTTGAAAGTCTCCTTGTCGATGTCCACGAACACGGGTGTCGCCCCGACCTGGCTCACGCACTCTCCCGTCGCAAAAAACGTGAACGGAGTCGTGATCACCTCGTCCCCCGCTCCGATCCCAAGCGCCCTGACACCCAACACCAGCGCGTCGGTCCCGCTGTTCACACCGATCGCGTGCTTCACACCCAGGTACCCCGCCGCCTCTTCCTCAAAGGCTTTCACGTCCGGGCCCATGATGAACTGCCCAGAATCGATCACGCGGTTGATCGCTGCCGTCAAATCGTCCCGGATCGACTGGATCTCAGGTTGAAGGTCTAAAAGAGGGATCTTGTCCACAACGGCCGACATGCCCCAGATTGTCGCCTATCGGAGACGCTCCACTTGGGCCTCACCGGTCTTTTGGTACACGTGCCCCTGCGAGTCAGTGAACGTGTCAGAACCCGAAAAGTCCATCACGTCGCCATACGCGCTCATCCAGCCCACGACCTTCGCCGGGACGCCCGCCACCATCGCATAGGCAGGAACATCCTTTGTCACCACCGCCCCGGCCGCGACAAAGGCGCACTCGTGCAAGGTCGTCCCGCACACGATTGTCGCGTTCGCCCCGATGCTCGCGCCCCGCTTCACCCGCGTCTCGACGTAATGCTCGCTCGTCGCCCGCGGAAACTCGCTCCGTGGCGTCTTCACGTTCGTAAAAACCATCGAAGGCCCGCAGAACACAAAGTCCTCCAGCACGACCCCCTCATAGAGCGAAACGTTGTTCTGGATCTTGCACTTGTCCCCGATCACAACGTTGTTCGCGACCATCACGTTCTGGCCCAAGATGCACCCCTTGCCGATCACCGCCTTCGGAAGAACGTGGCAAAAGTGCCAGATCTTCGTCCCCTCGCCGATCTGCGCGCCCTCGTCGACAAACGCGCTCTCATGGACAAAATGGCCGCTCATGCCATCGCCTCGTCCGCCAGCTCCAAGATCCGCACGACCGCGGCAGCCGATTTCCCGCCCGACCGTGGCTCCCGCCCGGATCGCGAACAGTCGATGAACGTCTCCATCTCCAGCGTCAGCGGCGCTGAAGCCCCCTCGAACACAACCTCCTCACCATCGTCGATATTGGCCATGTCCGACCCGATCGACTTCTTGTGCAGCGTAACGCTCTGGGCCAGTTCGTCGTACACCAGCATCCCCTTGGACCCGATCACAACCGTCCGCCGGTCACGGTCCGGCCACAGCCACGAACTCTGGATGTGCGCCCGGACACCGCCAGGAAAAGTCATGTGGACGTGGGTGTCGTCGTGGATGCCCTTGTTCAAAAAATCGTCCCCCACGGCCGTCACAGAGACAGGCTCTTCCTTCACCAGGTCCAGCACAACCGCCACGTCGTGGACACCCAGGCTCCAAAACACGTTCTCAACGTCCCTCGCCCTGCCGTGGTTCAGCCGCCGGACGTGCACCGACCACAGGTCGCCAACCAAACCCTCCGAGATCGACCGCGCCAGAAAATCGATCGCAGGCTGGTACAAAAGCAAGTGGCCCGCCATCAGGCAGAGCCCGGCCTCGTCCGCCATCCGAACAAGCTCGTCTGCGTCCCGCGAACTCAAGGTGATCGGCTTCTCGACAAAAGCGTGCTTGCCGTGCTGCAGCGCCCACGATGCCAGCGCGAAGTGGTGCTCTGCCGGGGTCGCGACCGCGACACCGTCAAACAGGCTTGGGTCGGCCCCCTCCAGGTCTGCAAACACCGGGACTCCGTACGTCTCCGTGTGCCCAGCGTGCTTGGAAACGTCCGATTCCACGATGCAGCCCAGGCTTCCCAGCTCCTTCAACGTCCTGGCTATGTTCTTTCCCCACGCCCCGACTCCGACAACCGCGATTTTCATAAAAGTGTGATGTTCTCCCGACCTTGCACCGCACGGGCGGCGTTCCTTGTGTCGAACAACCGCGACGCCGTCTCCGCCACCCGCAAATAGTCCACCGACGAATGGTCCGTCGTGACGACCACAAGGTCGGCAGACCGCAACGCATCGTCCGTTAGTTCCACCGAAGCCCGCTCCGCCCCGTCCACCAAGATCGTCGGTGCGAGCGGATCGTGGTAGCTCACTTCGGCCCCCTGCCCGATCAAACGCTCGAAGATCTCGATCGCAGGCGATTCCCGCCAGTCCGCCACGTCCCGCTTGTAAGTCATCCCCAGAAGCAAGACCCGCGATCCCCGGACCGCCAGGCCCGCCTCGTTCAAGATCCGACCTGCCTTTGCCACCACAAACTCCGGCATCGACCTGTTGATCTCCCCCGCCAGAGCGATGAACCTGGTCACAAAGTTGTGCTCCCGCGCCTTCCACTCCAGATAGTGCGGATCAAGCGGGATGCAGTGCCCCCCAACCCCCGGCCCGGGGAAGAACGGCATCATCCCGAACGGCTTCGTGTGCGCCGCCGTCAAAACCTCCCAAACATCCAGGCCCATCCTGTCGCACAAAAGCGCGAGCTCGTTCACCAGTGCGATGTTCACCGAACGGAAGGTGTTCTCAAAAACCTTCACCATCTCCGCCGCCTGCGCGCTGCTCACCGGCACGACCTGCTCGATCGTCCGGCGGTAGAAAGCCTCCGCCGCCACCAACGACCTCGGGCCGACACCCCCGACCACCTTCGATGTGTTCTTGGTCGAGTACCGACGGTTCCCAGGATCGACCCGCTCCGGCGAGTGCGCCAGAAAAAAGTCCGTCTCTGCCTTCAACCCCGTCGCCTCCAAGATCGGCCGCATCACCTCGTCCGTCGTCCCAGGGTAGGTCGTCGATTCCAACGAGACCAGCTGCCCCGGGCGCAAGTGCTTCGCGATCTCCCGCGTCACAGCCGTCACGTACTGCAGATCGGGCGTCAGGTTCTTGGTCAGCGGCGTCGGCACCGCGATCACGATCACGTCCATCTCCGCTAGCGACGATGTGTCAGCCGTCGCAAAGATCAACCCCGCCTCCGTGAGAGGTTTCCGTTCCTCCGAGGAGCCGTCCAAAATAAACGACTCCCCCCGGTTCGTCTGGTCGACACGGCTCTGCGACCGGTCGTAACCGGT
>CAZGER010000043.1:0-9914 GCA_964524565.1 uncultured Chthonomonas sp.
CTCCTTCGTCCCGGGCGACATGATCTACGTGGACGGCGGCTCCAACATCGAGTCCCACGCCAACGAGGTCACGGAGGTCGTCAACACGACCACCGTCAACGTCCGCTACGCCCGCCTCGCCACCGTCGCCCAAGGTATGCCCGTCTACAAAGTCACCCCGGCCGACGCCATCGCCGTCAAGTCCTGCCGGATCAACGGCTCCTCCAACTCCTTCATCTTCAACCTCTGCCGCGACACAAACATCGATACCGTCCAAATCAACGGCTCGGTCTACAACCCGATCTTCCTAGGCTCGCTCCGGCCCCGCGTCTACAACTCAAGCGTCACCACCGTCGGCGGAGGGCTTTCCTTCCAGTCCAGCACCTCCGTCACCTGCAGCAACAACTCCGTCACCGATTACAAACTGGGGGGGATCTTCCTCCGGGCATGTAGCGACGGCGCAGTCCGGAACAACACCCTCGTCTCCAACCACGCTTACGCCCAGGGCGGGAACAGCGGCGACGGCATCAGCGTCGCTTTCTCAACCAGCGTCCGCGTCGTCGAAAACCAGATGACGAACACCTCGTGCTACGGCATGTGGGTCCAAGACTCCCAACACTGCCTCGTCCAAAAGAACACCGTCGTCAACTCCTACACGTCCGCCTACTACGTCACCGACAGCACCAACTGCACGCTCATCGACAACGTCTCAAAGAACATCTCCAACGCCCACGGCGTCGTCTTCGAACGCGGAACCGGCTCACTCGTGCAGGGCAACACCTCACAGAACGTGCAGGTGGGGTTCGTCATCCTCGGCACCGCCAACATGACTTATGGCAAGAACTACGCCGACTCCTGCGCCCTGGACACGCTCTTCTCGGCGAACACAGGAATGGTCCTGAGATAAAGACTGGAGCGGGCGACCAGATTCGAACTGGCGACATTCAGCTTGGGAAGCTGACGTTCTACCCCTGAACTACGCCCGCGTGCGAAAGCCAATATACCTGGCAGACGCTTGGAGCGGGCGATGGGAATCGAACCCACGTGGCCAGCTTGGAAGGCTGGAGCTTTACCATTAAGCTACGCCCGCTCAGGTCGATCGCAATGGTACCCGCCGTCTCCGCCACCCCCTAGAACCGCCGCCCGATCCAAATCAACGAGAGCGCCTCAGCCAACGCCGACACCTCGCCCGTCAGCCGCTCGTCAGAAAACGCCGTCTCGATCACCGTCCCAGGCACCGTGTGCGCCCGAAAACTCTCAAGGTTCTCCGACAAAAGCCCGCGGACCAACCCGCCCAGCCCGCCGGAGACCACCTTCGCCTGGTCGACAGGGAAGCCCAGCTTGTATCGCGCCAGCCGCACCTCGTCCGGGACCCGGCCCCGCATCGCCTGGCGCAAAACGTACTTCCCGTATCCCCTGCTCACCTTCAACCGCTCTGGCATCGCAAGACCCAGCTCGATCACCCTCTGGTCCAAAAACGGCAGCCGAGTCTCGATGCTGTGCGCCATCGAGTTCCGGTCCTCGTACCGCAACAGCGTCGGAAGGCTGAACCTCGTCACGTCCAACATCTGCCTGCCCCAAGACCCCGAACCCGCCGACCCCGAAATGTCCGGCGCCTCACACCCGCACGGCCACTGGACCACAGAACCGCCCGCCCCGCCCGAAAACCGCTTCCTGTGACGCCAGTAGTTCGCAAGCTGCCCCCGCTCGCTCAAGACCAGTCGCGGCAACTGAGAGGCGGTCAGCGCCGCCGCGCCGAACCTCTTTGACCCAAGCTGCTCCTTCAGCACAAAGGCAAAGTACTTCCGATACCCCATAAACGCCTCGTCGCCGCCCTGGCCGCCCAGAAGCACCGTGAACCCAGATCTCCGCACCTGCCTCGCAACCATGTACTGCGCGACCTGGCTGACCGAGACAAACGGGGCGTCCTGCGCCTCCAGGGTCGGCAAAAAGCAAGAAACAAGCTCCTCCACGTCCGGACGGATGAACGTGATCCCGATCCCCGCCTTCTCCGCCAGCATCTTCGCCAAAGGAGCCTCCGTTCCCGCATCGCCAGGATCGCCGAACGAGAACGCTTCCAGACCCTCCCTCTGCGGCCCGACCGTGCAAGCGACAGACCCACTGTCCAAACCGCCCGAAAGCGCGATCGCCACCTTCACGTCCGACCGCAACCTGTACTCGCACGCCGAGTCAAACGTCTCGACCACCCGCTCGCAAAGCGCCCGGTCCGACTCCCCCGCCAAAGTCTCCCGCAACGCCGCTGCCCTCGAACCAAGGTCGTACCAACGCCTCTCCTCGCTCCGTACCCTCCCAGACTCGATCCGGCACGATAGCCACGTCCCAGGCCGAAGAGACTCCAGACCCTCGTAAGGAGAGTCCGCCGAGTCGTCGTCAAAGTTCCACGAGGTCACCCCCTTGTGCAGGTAACCCATGTTCGGCCCAAGCCCGAACTCGCCCGCCATCACCCTGCCCGTGCTAGCCCACGTCACCCGCTCCGCCCCCTTGTGGACGAACAAAGGCTTCACGCCAAACCTGTCCCGTGCCAAGTGGACTGTCCCGGAACGCTTGTCAAATAGGGCGAACGCGAACATCCCCACAAACCGCTCCAGACACCCCAGCCCCCATGCCCGGTATGCCTCCAACAGCACCTCGCTGTCGCTTTGCGTCCTAAAACTCACCCCTGCCGAGCGCAGCTCCTCCCGAACCTCGACATAGTTGTACATCTCCCCGTTCAAGGCCAGACAAACCTCCCCTGCGCTGTCCCACAAAGGCTGGTTCGCCTCCGCAGAAAGGTCGATGATGCTCAGCCGGTTGTGCCCCAACACAGCCACCCCGCCCGGCACAGGGTTGTCCGCCACCGCCGTGTTGTCCGGACCCCTGTGGTGCTGCGACTCAACGATCTTCCGGACCGTCGCACGGGCCTCCTCCACACTGCCGACAGACATCTGACCGGCAATCCCGCACATGGTACGGAATGTACCAGCCGAACCTCGAACGGACGTGCCCGCACCGACCGGCACAGGTAAATTCGACCCAGTGAGCCAGCCCTCAGCACTTGCGAACACCCAGACCGCGCTCCACCTGCAGGAAGGCCGATGGCCGGTCTTCGCGCAAGACGAGATCGACGCCGCTGTCAGGGTCATGGAGTCCGGAAAGGTCAACTACTGGACCGGCGACGAAGGCAGGCTCTTCGAGTCCGAGTTCGCCGCCTTCACCCACACCTCCCACGCCGTCGCCCTCGCAAACGGGACCCTCGCCCTCGAAGCCGCCCTCATCGGGTGCGGGATCGGCCCCGGCGACGATGTCCTCGTCGCGCCGAGGACCTTCCTCGCCTCCGCCACCTGCGTCCTCAGCGTCGGCGCGACACCCGTCTTTGCCGACATCGATCCCGTCACCGGCAACGTCACCGCCGAGACCCTGGAACAGGCGTGGACGCCCAAAACCAAGGCCGCGATCCCCGTCCACCTCGCCGGATGGCCCTGCGAAATGCCCGACATCCTCGCCCTCGCCGGGCAAAAGGGCTTCGCCGTCATCGAAGACTGCGCCCAGGCCCACGGCGCATCGATCGACGGTCGCTCCGTCGGCTCGTTCGGAAAAGCCAACGCATGGTCCTTCTGCCAAGACAAGATCATGACCACCCTCGGCGAAGGCGGAATGGTCACTACAAACGACCAAACCGTCTGGCAGACCGTCTGGTCCCACAAGGACCACGGCAAGTCCTACGAGGCCGTCTACAACCGGCCCCACCCGCCGGGCTTCCGATGGCTCCACGAAGGCACTGGCTCAAACTGGCGCCTTACCGAGCCACAAAGCGCGGTCGGAAGGGTCCAGCTCTCAAAGCTCCCCGCCTGGTCAGCCGCTAGAAGGGCCAACGCCCAAACCCTCGCTCAAGGGCTCCAAAACGTCCTCGGCGTCATCGTCCCCCAACCCCGCCCCGGACTGGAGCACGCCTACTACAAGTTCTACTTCCACATCGATCCCGCCTCCCTTGCCGACGGCTGGACGACCCAAAGGCTGGTCGAAGAAGTCGAAAAGACCGGCGTCAAAGCGTTCACCGGAACCTGCTGCGAGGTCTATCTGGAAAAAGGCGTCCAAGACCTCGGCCTCGCGCCAAAAACAAGGCTCCCCAACGCAAAGGCGATGGGAGAAAACTCCCTGATGCTGCTCGTCCACCCGACCCTCACCCCCGAATACATGGCAAAGACCGTCCAGGCCGTCACCGACTCCCTGCGACTGGCGCGCCGCTGAGCCGCCCAAGTTGCCTATACTGCACTCCATGCGCCCCTGGCTCGCACTCGTCGCCGCAACCCTCACCGGCCCAGCCTTCGCCCAGGTCAACCTCACCGGCCCGGACCAGTTCCCCCAGTTCAGGGGGCCCTCCTCCCTGCCAGGCTCCGGCTTCCCGCTCCGCCCCGACAACAAGATCGGCGCCCCCGGCGCCCTGGCCCTGTCCACACCCGTCGGCTACAGCCTGGGACACTGGGAAGGCTTCGTCGGACTCTCCTTCCTCAGCACAGACGGGCGGTTTCCCGTCTACTCAGGCTCCGGAGACTTCATCAACGGCAACGGCACCTTCTGGCAGATGGTCGGCATCAAGGCAGGGGACTCCGGCTACCTTACCGTCTCAAACGTCATCGTCAGCCGCATCGGCGACAACACCACTAGCTACCACTTCCGCCCCGAAACGAACACCGGCAACTGGGGCTTTGCCATCGGTGTCCAAGACATCTCGGGCGAGATAGGCTCCGCTGGCGACACCTTCCCGGCTGTCGATGGAAGGTCGTCCCGGTCCGTCTACGTCGTCGTCACCAGCCAGGTCGGACCCAGCACCTTTGCCAGCGTCGGCGTCGGCACAAGAAGGTTCCGCTACGGCTTCGCCAACGCCAGCCACTGGTTCAACGACAAGATCGGCCTCTTCGCAGAATGGGACGGCTACAACTCGAACGTCGGAGGCACCTACATGCTCGGCGATATGGGCTTCTCGGCCTTCGGCAAACGCGCCAACGGCATCATGACCCTCGGCATCGTCCGCGGCGAATACCCGTTCTGGATGGTCGGGGTCAGCTTCTAGCCGACCGCCGGACAACAGACTCCAGCACCGCCTCCAACTTGTCCGTCAAACGGTCAAAGTCGTGGTGCTCGCGCACATACGCCGCACCCCGGTCCCCCATCGCCGCCCTCTCCTCGGGAGTGGCCGCCTTCAGGTGCAATGCCGCCTCCGCGAGCGCGCCCGGATTGTCGGGCGGGATCCGCAAACCGCACCCCGCCGTCTCCACCGGTGAGTTCGAAGAGTTCACCGCAAAGATCACCGGCCGCCGACTCACCATATAGTCAAAAAGCTTGTTCGGACTCACCCCGTGGCGGAACACGTCCGACTCCTTCAGCAGCATCACAAAAGCGTGCGACTTGGCAAGCTCCCCGTACACCTCCGACTTCGGGACAGCGTCCAAAAACTCCACGTTCGAAACCCCCTCCGACCGCGCCCGATCCACCAAATGGTCCTTCTGGGGCCCAGAACCGATCAGACGGAAAACCACACCCTCGCCCGCCACCAACTTCGCCGCGTCGATCACAGTGTCCAGACCGTTCGCCAACCCGTGAGTCCCAGCGTACGTCACCACGAACGCACCGCCCTCCGCAGGCCCAACCTTCGCCCGGTCAACGGACTCGACCCCGTTCGGGATCCAGGTCACCTTCTCCAAAGACCCTCCGTGCGAGGCGATGTGGGCGTTAGCGTGCGGCAACAGACTCACCACATGGTCAGAACGCCGGTAAAGCCGCCGCTCGATCCAAGCAAGGCCCTTGTACACAACGCCCGACTCCGAAAGGTCGGAAAGGTCGGCCAGGGTCTGGGGCCACACGTCCCGCACCTCCAGAACAAACGGCACACCAAGCCGCGACGCCAGGTTCTGCGCCGCATATGGCCCGAACAAGTGCGGCGACGAACCGTACACCACGTCTGGGACACCAACCCCACCGACAGAAGGGAACCCCCGCACCTGCCGCGCAAAGTCCAGCATGTTCATGGCCCTGTCACGGCCGTTCCCCGAATACGCCCGCGTGGGCACCCAAACAAACCGCACACCATCAAACTCCTCCACTGTGCAGCCAGAGATCCCAGCGACACGGTCCTTCCCAGAAAAATGGTCGAAGTTCGAAGCAAAGATCGTCGCCTCGTGACCCCGCTCGACAAGGCGTCTGGCAAAGTTGAAGTGCCTCGTCCCCCCGGTCTGCTCCGGAGTGATCGCGTAGTGGTTGACGATCCACACCCTCATCCCGCCACCACCCCGCCCCGTGGCACCACCAAAGACCCCCGCACCTCGCCAACCGTCCGGCGCAACGCGAACGCCGCCACCACGAACAGCACAAGGTTGAAGCTGAACAGCTTGTGGACGGCGAACAACTGCCCGTAGGTCCACAGCGAGGCCAAACAAGCCGCCATCGCAAGGTCCACATACGTCCGGTCGCGCCAAAACCGCCTGACCAGCGAACCAAACGTCAACGCATAAAACGCCACCGTCAGCGCCGTCCCCACCACCCCCGTGTACACCATCGAATAAATCGTCTGGTTGTGGATGTAGGTCTTCTCCTCGCCGCTAAAGTCCTTCACCGTCTGCCCAAGCCCGATCCCGAACCAAAATCCCTCCGGCCCCGACGCCTCCCACTGGTTCAACGCCGGCATCCATTCGTCGTCGATCCGTGCATTGTCCCCAACGCTCTGCTGACGCTCGACCACCGCCATCGCCAGGTTCCGCAACGGCGGGACCACAGCGATGAACAACCCCCCACATAGGACCAGCATCAACACCAAAGCGACCGTCTTCACAGTCGGCCGCCGAAGCACGAAGCACACACCGAACACCAGGCACCCGATAACGATCGCCAGGATCTGCGCCCGGGTCTGCGTCGCCAGCGCCGCCGCGCAACAGATTCCGAACAGGGCCGCACCGCCCACCTTGGCCCTCATGCTCCCCTCCACGATCATCGCAAGGCCGATCGGCCCCAGCACCAAGAACAAGGGCATCGTCGTCCTCGTGTCCAAAAACGTGATCCGGCTCGTCACCAAATCTGTCGCGCTCGATTGGCCCGTGTAAGCCAGCACACCCAGACCCACAAGGTAAAGCCCGTGCAATAGCCCCGGCCACAAAACGGTGCCCCGCAGGGCGCGCTCGTCCTCCTCGCTTTCGATGCTGAGCCCCACAAGGGCGATCGGCAAAAACAGCACCTGCGGCAATAGGCTCCGCAAGATCGCCATCATCTCCGTCCCCCGCACCGTCCCCACAAGCGCCGCCACCGCCCACACCGCCAGGTACCCGACGAGCGAAAGCCCGACCATCCTCCCCATCGGCGACAACCGGACGTGACGCGCACGGACAAAAAAGAAGTGCGCCGCCAAAGCGACCGCCAAAACCCCCATGACCACCTCCGGGATCCCGATCGAGCTCGGAGCCGGGTACGCCGCGACAACGACCAGCGCCAAAGCCGACACCAGCCACATCTGCACGACCCTGCCGCTCAACGCGCCACCACCTTAAAGACCGCCTTCTCCCAAGCCGCCCTCGCCCTGGCACCGAAGGTGTCCATAGCGGTCCACCTGCCCAGCACGGAAGCAAACGCCTCCCGACCGTCAAGCTGGCAAAGCACCTTCATGTACTCGGTCACCATCGAATGGTAGAACGGGCTCTGTACGTTCCGCCTCCCCTGCGACTCACGCAAATCGTAAAGCGTCCACCAGTCCGTCGTATAAACCGGCAACACGCGCTCCAGACTGTCGCACGCCGTCGCAAACAGACGCTTCGCTCTGGCGTCGTCTGCCCAGTGACCAAGCTCCCACAGACCAAAGACCGTCGATAAAAACCCGTTCATCACCGCCGTCGGAGCCTTGGGGTACTCCTCAAAGTATGGGGTTCCCGTCACTGGGTGGACGGCTCCAAATCCGCCCTCTTCCAGCGGCACCTCGAACATCTCCACCGACCCCCGCGCCGAGTCCAAGAACCGCTCGTCCCCCGACCCCATCCAGGCCCGCAGCATCACAGACGCCCCCCGAGCCTGGGCCAGCGCGCTCGCCCACGGAGCCTTGCTCTCGTGCCAGTCGAACATGTAGGGGAACAGACCGTTCGCCGACTGACGCTCCCGCCAATACCCCGCGACCTGCAAAAACCGCTCCAGAGCCTCCCCGCCCCCGCGCCCAGATTCCCCCAGACCGAGCGCGTACTGGAACGCCGCCTCCGGGTTCTCCTGGTCGCCTGTCGGCGCGCCATAGTGCAACACCGGCACCCCAGGCTCCTTGACAGAAGGGTACGCCAACTTGACGGTCTGGTCAAAAAGGTACTTCGGATACGGTTCCCCCGACCCCAGATAGTCCGCAAAGCTCGCCTCGTCGTACACCTGCGCCGGAGCCTGCAAGTACCAAAACCTGGCCGTTGACGGCTTGCCCAAAAACCGCCCCAGAGTGTAGTCCCAACCCACCCGGATCACTCGCCCGACGCTCACTCAGGCACCTTCCGCCTCATCAAGAACGAGGCCACCGAAAACAGCTGGACCAACGGCTTGGCCATGTACCACACCCACACCAACATGGCAGGAAAGCCGAGCGGCGTGAACGCTAAAAGGTACATCGCGCACGCCGCCAAAATGTCCTGGGTGCCGTACGTCCATGCCAACTTGGTCGAGACAGCGCGGCTGTTCACCATAAAGTAGACAAGCCTCAGACCAAAGCTCCCCACGCTCATTGCAAGCACTACCAGGGCGCCGACGCTCCCGTGGACCAGGGCCGCCACCACCAGCCCAACCAGGCAAGCGATCACCTGCGGAAACACCAGCCGGCCCGTCCAGTACGCCACCTTGTTGAGCCCGCTCGATTCCTTCCAACCCGCCAGCTTCCGCCCGATCACAGTGTCGATCACCACAAACCTGATCGAGTCGTACACCCGGATCGCGATCGAAAGCTGCGCAAGCACCCCCTGCGACGTGGCAAGCCCGGTCTGACGGAGCACACCCTGGAACAGCAGGTTCCCCAGCGCCGAACTCGAGTGCGAAAGGAAAAGCCCCTTGGCCTCCTCGCCGTCCTCAGCGTCGCTCGCCGCCGTCTCGCCCTGCCTGACAAACAGCAACAACAGGATCTGCACCGCAGGCAGGGCAAAGTACATCCAAGCCAGGGCCGGCACCGGATCGCTCAGCCCCATAAAACCCAGCCAAACGATCCCAGGGATCAAAAGCACGTTCGGCAACAGGTTGATCAGGTGCGCCGACCAGAACGATCCGCCCCTCTGCCGCGCCGTCACGAGCAGCACCATCACCATGTTCAAGAACCCGCTCACGCAGGCCCCCGCCACCAGCGTCCCAGAGTCCGGCTTCAGCTGGAACCACATCCAACCCGCCGAAACCACAGAAAAAACCGCCCCCAAAGGCAGGATCCGCCCCGCCGTCCGCACAAGGCTGTTCCGCTGCAGCAGGTTCAGGCACGCCAAACGGACCGCTTCATTGGCCAGGCTCACCCCGTAAATCACAGACAGGTAGATCTGCAACCGGTCGTTCACGCTCGTCCAGCCGAGCATCCGGATGACAAGGACCTCCCGCAAAAGCCCGAGCGAGACGCCAGCCCCGCTTGCAACGACCGCCCAGAACCCGCCACTGGACAAAACGGCTTTTGCGCGGCCGGTCATCACGGTTTCGGGCGGATCAAAAGGGCCGACAAAACCCCCACCGTCAAGCTGGCGAAAAACCCGATTCCAAGCGACAGCCCCAGCTTCTTGTTCACCGGCTTGTCCGTCAGCTCAGGCTTGTCCAAGACCTCCCAGCGGTTCGGGTCGCTCGCCTCGTCCATCAGGGCCTGCTCGTGCTTCAGGTTCAAATCCAGCAGGATCGTCTCGACAAACTTCGTCTCGCGCTGGATCTCAGCATACGTGATCGCCTCCCGTGGAGCCCGCTCCACC
>CAZGER010000044.1:0-9501 GCA_964524565.1 uncultured Chthonomonas sp.
TGATCGGGCTGACGATGGTGATCTTGTTGGTCGTCGTCGGTAAGGGGATCGGGTCTCGGGGCCAGGTGCTGCAGGGCGGGCTGGTTTCTGGGCTCGCGGCGGTCGGGTTCTTCTTGGCGGTGTCGGCGCTTTTGATCAGCGGGAACATCCTGGTCGGGAGCATTTGCGTGATCCTGGCGGCGATCATCGCCCAGAGCCGGTTTGAGGCCAAGTTCCATTCGATTTTTGAGTTGACGCTCGGTGCGGCTGTCGGCACAGTCCTCGGAGTGGTGCTTTTTGGAATCATGCCGAAATAGTAAAATGAAGAAGCACGCTGTATGAACAGTGACCCAAACGAACGCTCGCGGCGTTCGGTTGGCGCTAGCAACTGGAGCTGGGGTGTCGGTGGACTGACTGTCCTTTCCGCACTGATCCCTTCCCTGGTGTTTGCGCAAACATCGTCCGCCGCAACCATTGGCGAGTCTTTCGCCTTTTTCGCGAACCCCTCATTCGTCGCAGCGTTCGTCTGCGTGTTCGTTGTGGTGATGGTGTTCAATTCTGCCTTTGTTGCGGGCGAGTACGCTGTGGACCTTCTTCGGCCCGCGCATTTGAAGCTGCACGACCAGAACGAGCGGTCTTTTCGGATCCTTTCCAAGGTCCTTGGTCGGAAGGACTCGTTTGTGGCTGCGAGCGTCATGGGGGCACAGACCATGCGGGCGTGGCTCGTGTTGCTCAGTCTTGTGCCGGGGCCGGGTCTGAGCCGTGCTTTTGGGTGGACGCACGATTCGACGCCTGTGGAAGAGGTGGTGGGGTGGTCGATCCTTGCGGGGGCTCTGGTGAGCATCCCGGTGATGGGGATCAACGTGATTTTTGCCGAGCTGGTGGCCAAGAGCTATTCGGCGACGATACCGGACAGGGCGACGATCAAGCTGTACCCGATCTTGAGTTTCTTTTCTATCGTGTTCCGGTTGCCGGGGATGGTGGCGATGTCCATCGCAGGATTGGTGACGCGGCGGTTCGGGACCGATGCGAAGTTCACCACGGACCGTGCGGAGGAGGAGATCAAGGAGATCCTTTCGGCGGTCGAGGACGAAGAAGGGACGCAGAACGAGGAGCGGCAGATGCTCCATTCGGTGTTTGAGTTCGGTGACACGGTCGCACGCGAGGTGATGACCCCGCGGGTGGACCTGGAAAGCGTTCCGGTGACGGCCAATTTGGAGGAGGTCGCGAACCTGGTGGAGGCGACTGGCCTTTCGCGGTTCCCTGTCTACGAGGAAAACGACGACGAGATCATTGGGATCGTCCACGCCAAGGACGTTTTGGGAGAGCTGGCGAGGGGGAAGACCACGAAGGGGCTCCGCGAGATCATGCGGGAGGCGTTCCACGTGCCAGAGGGGACTTCGCTGCACAAGCTGCTGGCGGAGATGAAGGCGCGCAAGAGCCAGCTGGTGGTGGTGACGGACGAGTTTGGCGGCACATCGGGGATCGTGACGATGGAGGACATCGTTGAAGAGATCGTCGGGGAGATCACCGACGAGTACGACACGGAGGCCCCGGACATCGTGGCGAAGGACTCTGCCCACTCGGTTTCGGGCAAGATCCATCTGGACGATCTGAACAGTGAGATCGGCACGGAGTTTTTCAGCGAGGAGTTCGACACGATCGGGGGGTACGTGTTCGGGCTGTTCGGCCGGCAGCCCAAGACTGGCGAGCACATCCACGACGAGACCCACTCGTTCACTGTTGAAGAGAGCGACGGACGGCGGATCCTGCGGGTTTTGATCGAGGACTACGTGGAGCCAGACCTGGAGCGGGAAGAGACCCTGGCCTGACCCTGCTTTCTATCGAGCGGGACTGCCCTGATGCGGACCATCCTTTCGCGGTGGTCGTTGAACGTGCAGATCGTCCGGACGCCGAAGATGCGGCAGATGTCCACAGCCTGGTCCAGGGTGCGCGGGTTCATTTTCCCGTCCTTGCACTCTTTGGATTCCGGATCGAACCTGGGACAGTCTCGACAGTTCATACTTGGCTCAATGGTCACGACGATCTTACTGTCTGGATTGGTCTACCAGCAGAGTCTGCGTGTCCTGACTCTCCAGGACGGGCGCTTTGTCATGAAAGGACCGCTGGGGGAGTCGTCTGTCGAGATTTTGCCACGGCCTGAGCCGATCAATCGCGAAACGGGGCGGATGTGGCTCCCGATCGGGGGGAAAGTGGTCACTTTTGACGAGCAGGGCGTGGGCTTCCGTTGGGACGGCAAGTCGGTCCATTCCCGCTATGCGAGCGCCGCCACGAGCGACAAACTGTTCAGCCCGGACGAGATCCAGGAGACGAAGGACGCGGTGGCGCGGGGGGAGCGGAAGCTGGAGGTCTCGGCGCTTTCTGGGTTCTCTACGGTCGAAGACAAGGCCTACTTGCTGCTGCGCTGGGACAGGGCCGACGGCACGCCCTGGCTTGAGATTTTGATGGAGATCGACCCGGGAGCGACCCCGCCGACGGCGCGGATGGTCGGCAGGTTCCAGGTTTTCTCTCAGGCGTCGGGGAAGGTGGACAACCGCCTGACCTATCGGAACGGCAAGTTCTGGACGACGGGGACGCTTGAGGACCGTCTTTGTGTGTCGTCGATCGATTTGAGCAGCGGGGAGTCGTTTGTGACGCCGATCGGGAAGGCGGCTGGGGACTCGAAGTTCATCGCGGAGTCCGGGGCGATTGTTGCGATCCAGAAGACCCCGGCGGAGACGCTGGTGGTCTCGTTTTGCGAGCCTGACTCGCGTTCGATCCAGCAGGTGGCGGAGTTCCGGGGGTCGGTCAAGGGGATGCACGCACCTTCGGTGCTCGAATATTTGACCAATGGGTCTAGGCTGCTGCACAACCTATCGACGGGCGCGCTGATGGAGATCGAGCCGGACATGGGGGTGGCGGGCTCGCTCGACGGGGTGCTGATCTGGTCCCCGGCGAAGGCCCCGACGTCGGCGAGTTGGCTGACTCCGGGTTCGTTCCGGACCCTCGCCACTTGGAAGAGGGTCCAGGCGTAGCTTAGGCCATCAGGCGGTTCGGGTTGAGCCCTTCGAGCTCGGGGACGACGAAGAGCCCGTCCTTGCGGATGAGTCTGCCGTCGAACCAGACCTCGCCGCCGCCGTACTCGGGCCTTTGGATGCAGACGATGTCCCAGTGGATGGCGCTGGAGTTTCCGTTTCCGCCAGGGCCGGTATAGGCGTTGCCTGGTGTGAGGTGGAACGACCCGGCGATCTTTTCATCGAAGAGGGTGTCTCGCATGGGGTGGAGGACTTGGGGGTTGTAACCCAGGCTCCATTCTCCGAAGTACCTTGCTCCTTCGTCCGTGTCGAGGACCTGGTTGAGCTTTTCGGTCATGGCTCCGGCGGTGGCCTCGATGATCTTGCCGTCTTGGACCCTGAACCAGATGTTGGCAAAGTCGCTGCCTTGGTAGAGGTTGACGGTGTTGTACTGGACGGTGCCGTTGACGGAGTCTTTGACCGGGCAGCTGAAGCACTCGCCATCGGGGATGTTGCGCTTGCCGTGGCAGCTGACGGCGCCGATGCCCTTGATGCTGAAACTCAGATCCGTGCCTGGGCCGACGAGCCGAACGTGGTCGGTCTTTTCCATGAGTCCGACGAGCGGCTTGGCCGCCTCTTCCAGTTTTGAGTAGTCGATGGTGCAGACCTGGAAGTAGAAGTCTTCGAAGGCGGGGGTGGACATGTTCGCCATTTGGGCCATGCTGGGGCTGGGCCACCTCATGCCGACCCATTTTGTGTGGGGGACGCGCTGGCCGAAGACGACTGGGGTCGAGTAGAGCCTTTGCCACATGGCCGAGTTTTCGGGCTGGACGTCGGAGTGCTGTGAGACGTTGTCGCCGCCCCGGAGGGAGATGTAGGCGGTCATTTTTTTCATCTCGTGGAGCTCGATGTCGGCGATGAGGTTGGTCGTCGCTTCGGTCAGGCCGCACAGGAGCTGTCGGCGCACGAGGTTGGACTCAAGCCTGACGGCCACCTTTGCGCCGGTCGACTGGGCGACGCGGACGAACTCGCAGACGACCTCGTCGG
Source organism: uncultured Chthonomonas sp. (assembly GCA_964524565.1). Classification (GTDB taxonomy): domain Bacteria; phylum Armatimonadota; class Fimbriimonadia; order Fimbriimonadales; family Fimbriimonadaceae; genus UphvI-Ar2. The sequence goes on from CAZGER010000044.1 coordinate 4,041, forward strand.
GGATATCGAAGGCGTGGATGAGGACGGAGTCATCGGGCGACAGGGCGGTCGAGTGCGAACACACCATCCGCGCCAGGTCGGTCACACGTGGGTCAAGCATCGACCCAGGTTACCGCTGGGCCGGTGCTTGACGCCGGGTTTGTCAGGCCGCTGGTAGGCCGGCGGTGGAAACACCGAGGACCCTGCGGATCTCGTCGAGGCTGGTTTCTCCAGAGAGGACCCGGCCCACGGCATCTTGCGACATGGTGACGAACCCGTAGCCCTTGGCGGCTTCGTGGATGGCCTCTGACCTTGCCCTTTCGGCGATGAGGTGTCGGACCTCGTCGGTGACTGGGACGATCTCGTGGACGGCTGTCCTGCCCCTGTAGCCGGTGCCGAAGCACTTTTCGCACCCGACGGGGCTGCAGATCTCCTGCACTCCCTCGCTGCCGAAGTGGGTTTTGAGCGTCCAGGCCTCTTGCGGGGTCGGAGCCCTGCGTTCTTTGCAGTCTGGGCAGAGGACCCTGACGAGCCTTTGACCCATCGTAGCGACCATCGCGGAGCTGAGCAGGTAGGGATCGACCTCCATCTCTGCCATGCGTGCGACGACACCGACGGCATCGTTGCAATGGAGCGTGGAGAGGACGAGGTGTCCGGTGAGGGCTGCCCGGATTGCGGTCTCGGCGGTGTCCCTGTCCCGGATCTCTCCGACAAGGATGACGTCCGGGTCCTGCCTGAGGATCGCTCTGAGCTGGGCACTGAAGGTCTGGCCGATCTTTTCGTTAACCTGGAACTGGTTGACGCCGTCGATCTCGTACTCGACGGGGTCTTCGACGGTCATGATGTTGAGGGCGTCGTCCCTGAGGGAGCCGATGGCGGAGTAGAGGGTGGTCGTTTTGCCTGCTCCGGTCGGTCCGGTGACGAGGATGAGCCCGTGCGGCCGGTGGATGATGGAGCGGAAGGCCTCTTCGTTCCTTTCGCTAAAGCCGACGCTCTCGATCTTTTTGAGGCCGACGGCCTTATCGAGGATGCGCAGGGCGATCCTGGCACCGTGCATGTTGGGCATGATGCTGACCCTGAGATCGACGATGGTGGCACCGAACTGGGCGGAGATCCTTCCTTCGGCTGGGTTGGCCCTGTCACCGAGGTCGAGGTTGGCCATCGTTTTGATGCGGGCCGTGATCATGTCGGCGAGTTCGACGGGGAGGTCGCGGGTTGTGACGAGCCTGCCATCGAGCCGGTATCGGATATGGATGGTGTCCATGTGCGGCTCGATATGGAGGTCGCTGGCGCGCATCCTGATGCCGTCTTCGATGAGTTGGTTGACGAGTCCGACGACCGGCCGCGCCTTGGCAGCGCTGCCTTCTGAGGCCCACGTTGAGGCGGGCTGGGACCTGAGCTCTTCGACCGCTTGCAGGGCTTCGGCGACGACCTTGTCCTTTTGGGCGAGCTGTCTGGCCTCGGCGATGCTGTAGGCCTTGTCGATGTTGTAGGCGAGGCGGGCCTCGTCAGCCAGCATCGGCTCGATCTTGAGGTTGGACTCTTGGGCGAAGGCGTCGATGGCTTCTTGGTCGCGGGGATCGCGCATCGCGACAAGGAGCATGGTCCCCCTGACGGCGACGGGGATGCCCTGGAACACCTTGCAGGTTTCTTTGGTGACGTGTGATAGGGCCTCTTGCGAGGGGTTGTCGTCTTCCAGGTGCCATGGGCTAACGCCCTTTTGCGCGGCGAGGACCTGGAGGAGCCGGCGCTCTGTGATGGCCTGCATCGCCACGAGGATCTGTCCGAGCCGTTCTTTGGTCTCTGCCTGTCGGTCGAGGGCCCTGGTGAGCTGGGCGGATGTGATGAGCCTGTGGTCCACGAGAAGGTCACCGAGGCGCTTGTCCTTGGCCTCTTGGTCGACGAAATCGTCTGACTCGGTGAGGCGGTAGCGCGTCGGGACGAGTTCTCCTTTGGGGATCTCGGTCGGGTCTTGGCTCATGGCCCGTAGGAGCTCGGCCGGGGTCGAGAGCTTGCGTTCTGGCTCTGGCGTTGCCGATTCACGGGCTTCGATCGGGTCGAACGAACCTGACTGACCAGTCTTGAAGATGTCTTCTGCGGTTGGCGGAATGTCGTTGAGGGTCTCGGCGGTTGTGTCTTCTGAGACTGGCTCTGGCTGGTCGCCTTCGGACCAGGGGTCAGAGACGTGGTTGATCGGGGCTTGGTCTTCGGTCGCCGCGTGGAATGCGGGCTCTGGCTGGCCGCTTTCGGACCATGGGTCAGAGACGTGGTTGATCGGGGCTTGGTCTTCGGTCGCCGCTTGGAAGGCGGGTTCTGGCTGGGCGCTTTCGAACACCGGATCAGAGACGGGGGCCGGGGTTTCCAGTTCCGCGACAGGAACCTGGGGCGGGGCCTCGGTGTGGGCCCCAAAAGTCGGCGCGACGGGGCTCTGAGGGGTCTCTTCAGACCAATCGCTGGCCAGCGACCACCCGGAATCGGTTTTTGGACTTTCCGGTCTTGATTGTGGGTCGTCGGCCGGGTCTGGGTTGTTGGTGGTGGGTGAATCGGTCGAGAACAGGGCGGTCGGGAATTCGACGCGCTCCCAGATAGTCGGGGGCTCGGCGGACTCTGCAACCTCGCTGGACGGTTCGTAGACCGGTTCGGATTGCTGCTCGGCGGGGGTGTCGGAAGCCTCGGTCGAGGCGAGCTCGACGTGTCCGTTGGGCTGGGGGGACTCGCCCCACGCGACGGTGGCGTCTGACGCTTCTTCGGCCTGAGTGTCGTTGGTCGGTGGGAATTCTGGTTCGGGAGCGACGGCCTCGACGACGGTCTCTGTCTGGGCCTCAGACGTCCATTGGGGCTGGTGTCCTTCTCCCAGGGTCGGTGACTCGGGGCCGGTCGAGACGGACTGCCACACGGGTTCGGGGGCGGAGTAGGCCGGTTCCGGTTGCTCGATCTCGGCGGTCTCCTGGACGTCGAGTTCGAGGGCGGCTGTCTGCTCCGCGGTGACTTCTGCAGTCTCCTGCGGGAGTGCGTTTTCTTCTGTCTCGTTGGTGAGGTCGGACTCAAAGGCGAGCGTTTCAGCTGTGGCCTCGGGGATAGACCCGGCGTCTTGGCGGACTGCGGGTTGGTCTGATCCTGGTTCGGGGGTCGTCGCGGCGGCGGACGAACCCAAAACCGCGTCCCAGAACGAGCCGGTGTTCTTGACTGACTGGTCTGCCACAGGTTGGGTCGGTTCTTGGACCTCGTCGTAAGTCGAGTAGTCGACCGGTTGGGCGGCCACAGGCTCGGGGGTTGGCGCGGCGGCGGCGGTTTCGCCGGACGACGCGAAGTTGAAGCTGATGGGCTCGAACGTCTCTCCGTTGGCCGTGGTTGGCGGGAGGGGCGGAGGGCAGTCCTGCGGCGCGGCGAGCATGACAGGGTCCTGCATGATCCACTCGTCGGCCTCGACGATCGATCCTGCCTTGTTGTTGCCGACGAGATCGATGATGGAGCTGACTTCTTGAAGCTGTTCGGTTTGCCCGGCTGTCGGTTGGGGCTTGGGGGCCATCGCGGCCAGGTCGGCCGGGGTGAGTTCGACGTCGTCCCATCCTGCGACGGTGCTGACGGGCGCTTGCGCCTGGGGCTCTGGGACCGGTGCGACCGTCGGTTTTTCGGTCGTGGCCTGCGGTGCTGCCGGTTCTGGGGTCGGCGCAATGGGTTCAAAGACTGGGATCTGACCGGCGGGGGCCTGGATCGGGAGATCGGGCTTGACGGAGGCGATCGTTTCGGCGAGCTCGTCTGTCATGCCTTGCCAGAAGGCGGTCGGTTCGACGGCGGTGGAAGCGGGTTCACCGCTGAGTTCGATGGGGCTGGCGGTGAGGGACGGCGCCTGTTGATAGACCTGCTCCCAGGGGGCGTAGGGTTCTGGCGCGGCGGTGTCCTCGGTCGGTTGGTCCTCAGGGACGGGGGGTGCTGGATCCTGGGGTTCGGCAGAGACCTGGTACTGGTTCCAGTCGATCACGAGCGGTGGCTTGGTCTGGGCGGAGGCCGCTTCGGTCTGTTCCGCCTCGGTGGGCGCCTCAGGTTTTGGGGCCGTCTTTGCTCCGGTTGCAAAGAGCGGGGCCACGGGGCCAAGGGGAGGAGTTTGTTCGTTCGGAAGTTGGATCGTGTTGTCCTCTGTCCCGGACTCCTTTTCCCTCTTCAACATTTTTTGCCAGCTAAACCGTCCTGCCATACGTATCCTCGGTTCAGTGCGATTGCACCAGGGTTTGGGGATACTCGCGGCCCAAAAGCCAGGAGCCCCCGTATTTTTGTCGGAGGCTCCAGGTTTTTTTGCAGGTCTAGGCGGAAGTTTTAGTTCATTCCGCCGATGGTCGGGGGTGCCGGCCTGGGTTTGGCCTGCTTGCGTTTTGCGGCCTCTTTGACGAGGTAGTTGACGGCTGCCTCGAGTTGGAGGTCCTTGCCGGTCGCGGCGGCTTCCGGCGTGTCGTCGACCTCAACGTCGGGATCGACGCCGGTGTTCTCTGCCATCCACTTGCCGGTGTTCGGGTCGTAGATGCCGAACGCTGGGGCGGTGACTCCGCCTCCGTCGATCAGGCCGTGGAAGCCCTGGATGCCGACAAGTCCACCCCATGTACGGGTGCCGATGAGCGGCCCGACCTTGGACTGGCGGAACAGGTAGGGGAACATGTCCCCACCTGAGCCGGCGTACTGGTTGATCAGCATGGCTTTGGGGCCGTTGAGGGCGAACGGTGTCGGTTGGTCCGCGCCGTGACGCGGCCCGACGACGTTGGTCATCTCGCGGACGAGAGCCTCGATGAAGAAGGTCGGGAGCCAGCCGCCGCCGTTGTACCTTTCATCGATGACCCATCCTTCCTTTTCTGTCTGGGAGTAGAAGCCACGGACGAACATGATCATGCCCTGGGCGCTGGTATCGGGGACATGGATGTAGCCGATCTTGCCTCCGCTCATTTTGTCGACCATCTGGCGTCGTTCTTCGACCCAGGTCATGTAGCGGATGTTCGACTCGCTGGAGGTTGGGCGCAGGGTGTACGTCCTTGCCCCGGTCATGTTCGGGCGGCTGTTGACGGTGACCTCGACCTTTTTGCCGATCTTGCCGGCAAGGAACGGTGTGACACCGGTCTTGGCGGTGACGGGGTTGCCGTCGATGGCCAGGATGTAGTCGCCGTTTTTGACGTCGACGCCGATCGCACCGAGGGGGCCGGTGGTGGCAGGATCGTAAGCGACGCCCGGGTAGACCTTGGCCACGCGGACGTTGTTGCCCTCAGCGACATAGTCTGCGCCGAGGAGGCCGCAGGCCGGGGACATCGGGTCGGAACTAGCGGGGCCGGGGGACACGTAGGCGTGGCCGGTGCCGAGCTCGCCGATCAGCTGGCCGAAGATGTAGTCGAGATCGGAGCGGTTGCCGACGAACGGCAGCATGGCGGCGTACTTGTTGCCGAGCGCCTTCCAATCGAGCCCGAGCATGTCCTTGTCGTAGAAGTTGTCACGCTCGTAGCGC
>CAZGER010000045.1:0-3367 GCA_964524565.1 uncultured Chthonomonas sp.
AGCGTCGATTTCCCAGAAGCGCTCAAACCTGCCACCACGATCACCTCGCGAACAGACATCTTCACAAATGATACATGCCGGGAAAACAAAAAAATTGGTAGCGGCGATCAGACTTGAACTGATGACCTAGCGGGTATGAACCGCTCGCTCTAACCAACTGAGCTACGCCGCCAAACGGAACGAAATTATGTCCGATTCCAGCACGCCGCTGAGGAACCCGTCCCACCCTTCAAGCGTAAAATCAACAGATGCTCGCCGCCTTCATCCTCGCAAGCCTTGCACCCACAGCCACCATCGAAGAGTTCGATGCCTGGGCCAAGGCCAGAAAACCGGCCGAGGTTGAGGCCCACGCCGACCCAGCCCTGGCAGGGAAGTTCGCCTTCCTCACCAAAGAGGGCGCCTTCGGCACCGGCAGCAAAGGATGGCAGGCAAAACAGCTCAACGACGTGGCTGGCGGCAGGGTCTTTGTCGTCTTCACAACCCCCCTGACCACCCAAGACTACGGCGACCAGGTCTTCGAGGTCGTCGCAGGCCGCCTCACCAGCCAGGTCCACGAACGCGACACCCGTGGCGTCCGCGTCCGGCACATCGACTTCGACCTCTCATTCGAACCAGACAAAAAGACCGCCCACGTCACCGCCAAAACCACCTTCGAAAAAAGCCCCGCCGCGGGACCGGCCTTCTTTGTCCGACTCGGCGAGAACTACGTCGTCTCCTCTGTCAAAGACGCCTCCGGACAAAACGTCAGGTTCAAACAGGCAGGAGGCGTCGTCAGCCTCCCCGCTTTCCAAGGCGAAAAGTCCACCTACACCCTCACCTACAGCGCGATCGTCGATCGGCACCGCTTCGCCGGAGTCATCCGCCCCAACGAGGTCCTGCTCACCAACGACTACTGGTGGCCCAGCATCGGGCGCCTCCCTGCCACCTTCACCACAGCCTCTACCGTCCCCGCCGACTGGCATGTCGTCGCCCAAGGCGACCTCGTCTCCGAAAACCGCACCGGCGACCAAAAGGTCGTCAGGTACAAAATGGACGTCCCCGTCTCCTACCTCAGCTTCTCAGCCGGCCCCTTCGCCCATCAGACCGCCAAGGTCGGACGCATCACCTACCACGCCTGGTCGTCCAAGCTCAACGACGACCAACTCAAAGACCAGATCGCCTTCATGCCACCCGTCATCGAGTTCTTCGACCGCATCTACCCCTACCCCTTCCAGCAGTTCGGCGCGATGGACACACCCCTCTACGTCGGCGGAGCACTCGAGGCCTACTCCTATGCCACCTACGGCTCCGGATGGCTTCCCGATGACGACGCCCACGAGCCCGCCCACACCTGGTTCGGAGGGATCGCCTCCAACACCTACCTCGAAACCTACTGGAACGAGTCCTTCGCCGTCTTCTGCGACGCGCTCTACAGCCGCGAGGGGGCCATCGGCAACGTCCAAGAAAAACGCCTCGCCTTCGTCAGCCGCGCCGACGCCTCCCCGTCCTACAAAAACGCCCCCGTCCAAGGCACGGGCGCCGACGCCGGAGGCCTCGCCTCCGATCTCGGCTACGGAAAGGGCGGCTTCGTCCTCCAACAGCTCGAGTTCGAGGTCGGTACCGACCGAATGATGGAACTCATGCGCCAGTGGCTCACGAACAAAAAACCAGGCGAGCAACAAAACTGGAGCGACTTCGAAGCCGTCTGCGGCCCCGGCCTCAAGTGGTTCTTCGACCAGTGGCTTCGCCGACCCGGCTACCCCGAGTTCACCGTCTCTAACCCCAAGTGGGAATCCGGCCAGGCCACCTTCGAGGTCGCCTTCACTGGCGAGCCCTACCGCCTCGCCGCCGACCTCCTCGTCCGGACACCCTCCGGTGACAAAAACGTCCGCGTGAACATCGCCCCCACCCCCGGACAGACCCGCTGCACCGTCACGGTCCCCTCGGCTGAAAAACCGACCCTCCTCTCCCTAGACCCCTACGACCGCGTCCTCACAACCCGACGCCAACGTTCCACCACCCAGGTCGGCGACCTCCTGCGGTCGCTCAAGGTCTACATCGACCCCGCCCACACAGACTGGTACTCCGCCCGCAACACCGTCGCCGCCGTCCCCCAAGACCCCACCGGACACCTCATCGTCGGCCACCCCGACACCGTCCCTGCCATGCGGCCCCTGCTCGCCAAGGTCGGGATCACCGTCTCTGGGAACAGCCTCACCTACCAGGGCACGACCGTCGATGTCTCCACCGGTGCCGGGGCCGTAGCCCTCGTCCCTCTGGACTCCGGCGGACACTGCGCCGTCTGGGTCGGAAAGCCAAAGTACCGGCCCGATACCGGGGCCGCTGCCGTCGTCGTATTCGACAGCTACGGACGCTTCCTCAGGGGCAAGACCGTCCCCCGGACGACCGGCCCCTGGGCGCTCCCCGTGCCCTAGCCGCCGAAACCTGCCAAGGCGCAGTACTCGTCGATGTCCACCCGCAGGACGTCCAACGAACCGCGCCAAAACGCCTTGTCACGGATGTCGATCCCAAACTTGGCCGTCAGACTGGCCGCGTCGGCCATACCTGTCTCAGAAAGCAGCGTGTCGTACCTGGCGTGGAACCCATCAGGCTCGGTCTCGTACACCCGGTACAGCCCCAAGGCGAACAACAGCCCGAACGTGTAAGGGAAGTTGTAAAACGTCCACGGACCGTAGTAGTGCGGCTTGGCCGACCACATGTAAGGGTGCCTGTCGCACAGACCGTCCCCGTAAGTCTTGTCCTGCGCTTCCGACATCAGCCCGCATAGCTCACCAGGGCTCAGCGGCCCACCAGCCCGACGCTCGAACACCGCGCTCTCGAACAAAAACCTGCTCTGGATGTCCACCACCACCTGGCATGCGCCAGTCAGACAAGCGTCCAATATCCCCAGCCTCACGTCCGCCGAAGCCTCCGCCAACATCTTGCGCTTGATGATCGTCTCGCAGAAGATGCTCGCAGTCTCCGCCAGCGCCGCCGGTGTCTCGGCCTGCAACGGCGACCGCCCACCAAGGCACATCGCGTGGTAAGCGTGCCCAAGCTCGTGCGCCAAGGTCGAAACCCCAGAGAACGAAGGCTTAAAGTTGTGCAGCATCCGGCTCTCCTCCCCCCGGATGTCCGCGCAGAACGCCCCGTCCGCCTTCCCGGGCCGCGGCGAAACATCGTGCCAGTCCTCGACAAACGTCCGGTCGGCAAAGTCCGCCAGCTTGTCAGAAAACGTCCGGAACCCGGCCGAAACAAACACCTTGCCACGCTCCCAGCCCCATTCCGCGCTCCCGCCGACCGGCGCGAACAGGTCGCAGAACCTCAGCCCGCCCGAATACCCCAAAGCGCCCGCTTTAGCCCGCAAGAACCTCCGCCAATCGCCCAG
>CAZGER010000045.1:3377-8785 GCA_964524565.1 uncultured Chthonomonas sp.
GTCACCAGCTTCGGTGTGCCCCGGCGCCCGTAGTCCACCACCGCCCCGTTCATCGCCTCCAGGCTCTCGCGGTCCATGTTGTTCTCGAACAGCGCATAGTCCAGCGGCCCGTCCCAACCCCTCCGCTTGCACAGCAGACCGACCTCTCCCTTGATCGAGTTCATGCAAGAAGCCAGCACCGTCTCGTTCGACCGCCACGCCTCGGTCTCTGCCTCAAACGCCGACTGCCGCGTCGCAGCCTCCCCATCGTGCGCCAAAGCCCGGATCGCGCTCATCGGCAGCCTCTCGCCCCCAAACTCCACCAAAATGTTCGACGTGTGGTCGTCGTACAGCTTCGACCAAGCCTGCACCCCCGTCTGACCAAGGTCGCTCGCCAAGTCCTCGCAGGCCGGGTCCATCAGCTTGCGCGAGCCTTCCTTCAGCCTCCTCAAAGCAAACGCATGACCGCCAAGGCCCGGATCGCCCGCCAGCGCCGACTCAATGTCCAACGTCCCCACCCACGCCGTGAACGACTTTACACACTTGTCGATCTTCGCGCTCGTCCCCTGGATACGCGAAAACGCCGCCTGCGCGTCCGCATCGTTCGAATCCGCCGCCAAAAGCAGGTGGACGTATCCCCGCACCAGCCGCGTGTCCGTGAAAAGGATGTCAAGCTCACGGACCAGACCCCCCAACGCCACGACATCCCCCGGCGCCACGCCAGCGACCGCACCAGCGAACCTGTCCGCCGCCGAATCAAGCCCGGCCGCCGCAGAAACGAACTCGGCAGACGTGACGGAAGGGAAGAAGGGCGACAAATCCCAGCGAGGGGTGGACTCCGCGACACTAGACATGGCAATCAAAACGATCTTTGCCCAACCGCGTGTTCCGGCGCACGCTCCTAGGCCAATCGGCGCAGAATTGCCCCCCGCTCAGAATAACATGTCGGCTTCATGAAGGAACGCCTCGACAGGACGGATCGACTCATCCTCAAATCCCTCCAGGCGGATGGCAGGATCACAAACGCAGACCTCGCACGAAAGGTCGGACTGTCGCCACCCTCCATGCTCCAAAGGGTCCGCAAACTCGAGAACAAAGGACTCATCAAGGCCTACGCCGCTAGCCTCGACCAAGAACTCCTCGGCTTCTCCGTCACCGTCTTCGCGATGGTCAGCCTCTCCATGCACCAGGACAAACCCATCGACATCTTCGTCGAAGAAGTCCTAAAAATCCCCGAGGTCATGGAGTGCCACCACGTCAGCGGAGACTTCGATTTCCTCCTCAAAGTCGTCGCAAGGGACATCCACGACTACGAAAGGGTCGTCCGCGAACAGCTCACCGCCATCCAACCCGTGGGCAAGATCCACAGCGCCTTCGTCCTCCGGTCGAACAAGGAAACCAACGCCCTCCCGCTTTGAACGATCAAGTCACCGTCACAAAAGCCTCCGAGCAAGACCACCCAGCGCTTGAAACGGTCTGGCAAGAGGTCTACGGCGATATCGTCGGACCGGTCAGCGGCTTTTCTGACGCCCCCAAAGACCTCTACATCGGACGCGTCGGCCAAACGCCCGCATTCGCCTGTATCGTCAACCACTACCAAGTCAACGTCCGCGGCGTCGCCATCAAATCCGCCGGGGTCGCCGCCGTCGGCACCGCCGGACAGTTCCGAGGAACAGGCGTCGGCACCAGCGCCATGCGCCAGGTCCACACCCTCGCTCAAAAGGAGGGCTTCCCCCTCGCGACCCTCTACGGGTTCCGCGACACCTTCTACCGACGCCTCGGCTACGCCTCCTGCGGGTGGCGCTGGCAAGTCAAGACAGACGTCGAACGAATGCCCCGCCTCCCGCTCGAACTCCCCGTCCAAAATCTCGAACCCGCAGACATCGAGAACATCCGCCCATGCTACGAGGCATTCATCCGCACCTTCAACGGATCGGTCCACAGGACCGACGAACAATGGGTCCACCGCATCGGCAAGTCCGGACAGCTCGTCTACGCCTTCGGCAACCCCGTAGAGGCCTACTTCTGGTGCAAGCCCCACGGGTTCTTCGTCCCCCTCGAAGTCGGTGAGTTCGCCTGGTCCACCGCCCGCGGGTACCGCTCCGCCCTCTCCCACATGAGGGCCATGGCCATCAACAAGTCTTCCGTCGAATGGTGCGAGCCACCCTCCGGCCCATACTTCTCCCTCTACCACGACGAGCGCGCCACCTACACCCGCCACCGGGCCACCATGTTCGCCGTCATCGACCCTGCCGCCGCCTTCAAGCCGTTCGGGGTCAACGCGCAAGGATCAAAGGGCAGTCTCAGCCTCACCCTCCCAAGCGGAAAAACCACTGTCTGCTCCCAAGAGACTGCCACCCACCTCCTCCTCGGCGAACCCGGCCCAGACGTCCTCGCGTCCCAAGGGCTCCTTGAACAGGACGCCCACCCAGAACTCTCGACCCTCTTCCCCCAACGACCTGTCTGCTGCATGGACTTCTTCTAATGGACTGGAAATCAATCGACACCAAACTCGTCTACCTTGGCTCCCGACCCGAGCCCCAAGTCGGCGCCGGTATACCGCCCCTGTTCCAAACTTCCACCTTCGCCCAGGTCGCACCCGGTGAGTACGGGGGCTTCGACTACACCCGGACCGACAACCCCACCCGCTCGGTCCTCCAAGAAATGCGCGCCGCCGCCGAGTCCGCCAAGCACGGACTCGCCTTCAGCTCCGGAATGGCCGCCGTCGATTGCGTCTTTGGCCTCCTCCAAGCCGGAGACCACGTCGTCACCGGCGACGACATCTACGGAGGCACCTACCGCTACATCACCGACGTCGCCGCCACCCGCGGCATCACCTTCACCTTCACCAAGGTCGACCAAGAACAAAAGCTCCGCGAAGCCATCCGACCCGAGACAAAGCTCGTCTGGTTCGAGTCCCCCACCAACCCCCTCCTCGGACTCGTCGATGTCGAAATGGTCGTCCGAGTCGCTAAAGAGCACGGCCTCCTCACCGCCATCGACAACACCTTCGCCACACCCTGCTGCCAGCAGCCCCTCGCCCTCGGCGTCGATGTCGTCATGCACAGCGCCACCAAGTACCTCAACGGTCACAGCGACATCGTCATGGGCGCGCTCATGACTGATAGCGAAGACCTCTACACCCGGCTCAAGTACATGCAGAACGCCACCGGCCCGACACCGAGCCCCTTCGACTGCTTCCTCGCGATCCGTGGACTCAAGACCCTCGGCGTCCGTATGGAGCGCCACACCAAAAACGCGATGGAGGTCGCCACCTTCCTGGAAAGCCACCCCAAGATCGACCGCGTCCTCTACCCCGGCCTCAAGTCACACCCCCACCACGACCTCGCCAACCGGCAGATGTCCGGCTACGGCGGAATGGTCTCCTTCTACGTCAAAGGCGACCTCGAAGCCACCCGCAAGTTCCTCACCTCGACCAACCTCTTCGTCCTGGCCGTCTCACTCGGCGGCGTCGAGAGCCTCATCGAGCAACCCGCCACCATGACCCACTTCGAGATGCCAAAAGAAGCCCGCGACGCCGTGGGAATCTCCGACAACCTCGTCCGGGCCTCGATCGGCATCGAGTCCCCCCTCGACCTCATCGCCGACCTCGACCAGGCCCTCGCCAAAATCTAGCCGCAAAGACCCACGCGGGAACCTGCCCGCGCAAGCCTGCGTACCAGTCAGTGACCGAACTCCTGGCGCAGGTTTCGGGTCTCCAAAAGGACAAGGGCCGCTCCTGATCAAGGTGGCCCCAAACCCGGTGCCCACCGCGCCACATCGTTCGGCTAGAATCTCTGGGTGAGTCAGGCAGTCCATCTTGGCCGGGACACCAACCAGGCCCTCGGTATCGGCAACTACGTCACCGACGCCCTGCAAGGGAGCCTCCGGCCCTCCCAGGCTGTCCTCCAAAGAACGACCCAGTTCCACACCGACGCCGTCCTCTGCGGGCTCTCCGCCCTCGCCCTCGGCACGAACGCACCCACCGTCCTCCGACAAGAAGCCCTCACCTACCGCGCCGAAAACCCCGAGAACGCCGCGATGGTCTTCGGCAGCAACCAGGGCGTCGTCGCAGAAAAAGCCGTCGTCGCCAACTGCGCCGCCGTCCGGGAATGGGACTCAAATGGCACAAACTTCGGGTTCCGGCCAGAAAAGGGCCACACCGCCGGAGAGTTCGGCCACAACGACTTCTACGCCGTCGCCGTCGCCGCCTGCCAGCAAAAAGGGCTCCCCGGCAGCCAAGCCCTTCTCGGTATGGTCCTCATCGACGAGATCCGCGGACGCCTCGCCGAGGTCTTCTCCCTCAAAACCTACAAGATCGACCACGTCGTCCACGGGGCCATCGCCAGCGCAGCGGTCTACGGAGGACTCATGGGGGCCACCCCCGCACAGATCGAGTCCGCCATAGGCATGGTCGTCGCCCACGCCATCCCCTGGAGGGCGATCAGGGCAGGGAAGCAGCTCAGCGACTCAAAAGGCGCCAGCGCCGCAATTTCCACCGAGTTCGCCGTCCTGTGCATGAAGCGCGCGATGGCAGGCTTCCGCGGCCCCGGCGACATCTTCCGCAACCCCGAGGCCATCTTCCGCTTCTTCGAACCCACCACAGAAGGAAAGGACCGCTGGAAAGAGCAAGGGGACAGCCCCATCGATCTCGACCTCAGCCTCACCGGCGACGATTTCGCCGTCATGGGCATGCACTTCAAACTCGGACTCTACGAACACCAGTCCGCCGGTGCTCTCCAGGCCGTCATCGACATGGTCGCCTCAAACCCCGACCTCGTCGACTCCCCAGACTGCTCGGCGATCGACTCCATGACGATCCTCGCCTACGAACCTGCGTTCGGCATCATCGGCAACCCGATGAAGAAAGACCCCAAGACACGCCAGTCCGCCGACCACTCGATGGCCTACATCGTCGCGACCCTCTTCCGCAAAGCAGCCGAGTACCGCGCAGCCCACGGGTCCCTCCCCCAAGGCGGCGGGGCCAACGACGCGCTCTGGAAGGCCCTGATGCTCGACCCCTACGACTATCAGGTCGCCCCCACCGCCATCCACCACCCCGTCACCCGTTCCCTCATGCAAAGGATCGAGTTCCAGCACGGCGGCCCAGACTACGACGCCAAATACCCGGACGGAATCCCAACCTCCGTCACCGTCAAAACCAAGTCGGGAGGACACCTGGATTCAGGGCTCGTCATGTACCCGGCCGGCCACGCCCGCAACACCACCGCCGACCTCCAAGACATTCTCGGGCACAAGTTTGGCCGCCTCGCCGCTCTGGCGATGAACGACAACGAGACCGAGGCCAAGGCGCTCGACGACCCGGTCAAGATTCCCTTCCCCGGCGAGGCCGAGGCCGTGCAGGTGCTCGACATCACCGCCGACGGCCTCGACGACCTACTGCTGGTGAACTGGGAGCGCACCACGCC
>CAZGER010000045.1:8795-9436 GCA_964524565.1 uncultured Chthonomonas sp.
AAGTTCACCCTTCTTGGCTCCCTCGCCTTCCCCGACGGTGCCGACGTCCAAGCGATGGTCGACCGGTTCAACAGCGTCGCCGAACTCGATGCCTACGCCCTCGCATGCCTCTACGACTTCGAGATCGCCGACCGACACGGGTACGAGTCCGCCGACTGACGCTCAAAAACCCAAAGCCCCTCTCTCGGTAGACTCCAGACCGTGAAGATCTCCCGACGTGCCCTCCTGGGCGGCGCCGCCGCAACACTCGGCGCAGCCTCCATCGCTTCAAAAACCAGGCTGGATCTCCCCCTGGCCAGCGGAAAGTGGGCCAAAAACGTCATCTTCTGCGTCGTCGATGGAATGCCCGTCTCCTGCATGTCCATCATCGACTACCTCGCCCAGTCCCGCTCGGGCGAAAACGGATACTGGGCGTGGCTCTACAACCAGCCCGGGGTCGTCAACGGCCTCCAAGAAACCAGGTCCCTCAGCTCCGTCGTCACCGATTCCTCCGGCGCAACGGTGCCCGCCGCAACCGTCACGCTCACACACGAAGGAACCGGCGCCACCATCACTCGCACCAGCAGCGAAACCGGCGAAGCCGTCTTCGACTTCCTCCGCGTCGGCTCCCTGAGCCTCGGCGGCCTCACGCTCGCCCAACT
>CAZGER010000046.1:0-9434 GCA_964524565.1 uncultured Chthonomonas sp.
ACGGCTACGTGCTCCTCGTCGGGCAGCTCGAGCCGCTCACCACCGAAAATCAAGCCTGAATACTCGCGGGACAAGTCGCAAGGGGCGGCCCCAATCTGCTAAAAAGGCAGGTGATGCTCCGTTCACATTTCCATTCGACCGTATGGAACACCCGCGGGCTGGTGCTGGGCATGGCGGCCCTGGGCCTGTGCACCGCCAGCCTGGGCCAGCTCGACATGCACGACCACGCCAACAAGGCCAACTGGAAGCTGGCGAACAGGTTCACGGCAGAATCGCTGCGGCCCTATCTCTACTCGTCGTCGATCAACCCCGGCTGGATCAACGACACCGACCGGTTCTGGTACGTCTGGCGAGATTCCTCCGGCAACCGCTACTGGCTGGTGGATCCGAAAGCAAAGACCAAAAAGCCGCTCTTCGACAGCGCAAAGATGGCTGCCCTCCTCACCACCGCCAACTTTAGACCGATCGACGCCACGACGCTCGATGTGGGAGCCATCACGTTCGACCCCAAAGACGAGAACATCATCAGGTTCACCGTCGACCGGGTTCGCTACATCTACAGGCTCAAAGAAGAGACGCTGGAAAAGGACGCCGCGACCCCTCCCGCCGAGGGCGCGCAGACCCCACCGGCCGGAGGGGGCCGTGGCGGTGGCGGCAATCGTGGCGGGTTCGCCGGTGGTGCCCAAGCGGGCGCGCGGGCGGACTTTCGCAACTACTCTCCCGACCGCAAGGCTTACGTCTATGCCCAAGACCACAACCTGTTCTATGTCGAGGTCGTCGATGACAAGCCCCAAGAACCGGTCCAACTCACCAAGGACGGCGAGACGGAGTACAGTTTCGGCTCCATCGAAGACCGCAACCGCGCCAGGGAGGACCAGATCACCCTGCTCGGCCGCGATTTCCAGGCACAGACCCAAGCACAGACCACCTCGACCGAGACCAGGGTCCGCGCCAACGTCACCTGGTCCAAAGACTCCAAACGGTTCTACGTCAGCCGCGGGGACTCGCGAAAGGTGCAAGACCTGTTCCTGGTCAACTCGCTCAGCGAACCGCGACCACGACTCCTGACCTACAAGTACGCCATGCCCGGCGACCAGTTCGTCGCCCAGTCCGAACTCTATGCGTTCAACCGCGACAAAAAGGAGTTCACCAAACTCAACATCGACCGCTACAAGGACCAACGGGTCTTCGACCTCCACTTCCAAGACGACGCCAGCGGAAAACTCCGGCTCGTCCGCCGCGACAGGCTCCAAAGGAACCTGGAGTTCATCGAGATCGACCTGGACACCCAGTCCGTCAAGGTCCTCCTGACCGAGAAGACGGAGAACGCCTTCCTGGAAACGAACCCCGTCCGCTACATCAAGCCGGGAGGCGACTTCCTGTGGCTGAGCGAGCGCACCGGATGGGCACACTTCTACCGCTACTCCAACGACGGCAAGCTCCAAAACGCCGTCACCTCCGGCCCGTGGCGGTGCGACTCCATCACCTCGGTCGATGACAAGACAGGCGTCCTCCTCCTTTCTGGCAACGGTCGGGAGCCGGGCGAGAACCCCTACTTCCGCCACCTTTACCGGACAGACGTCACCGGCAAGCCGGTCCGGCTGCTCAACGATGGCAACGCCGACCACACGACCGCCGTCTCGCCGACCAAGGACTTCTTCGTCGACACCTACTCCCGCATCGACCTGCCGACCAAGATCGCCCTCCGCGACTCAGAAGGCAAGGTCGTCATGGACCTCGAAGAAATGGATCTCAGCCGTCTGACCGAGGCCGGGTTCCGGATGCCGGAGTCCTTCGTCGTCAAGGCAGCCGATGGGGTCAACGACATCTACGGCAACCTCTGGAAGCCGTCGGACTTCAACGCCCACAAGCGCTACCCGATCATCGCCTACGTGTATCCCTGCCCACAGACCGAGTCGGTCTCTAGCACCTTCTCGGCCACGGTCTCGATGCAAAGACTGGCCCAGCTCGGGTTCATCGTCATCCAGATCGGCAACCGTGGCGGAAACCCGGCAAGGTCCAACGCCTACCACAGCTACGGTTACTACAACCTGCGCGACTACGGCCTGGCCGACAAAAAATACGGGATCGAGCAACTTGCCAACCGCTTCCCCTGGATCGACGCTGAAAGGGTCGGCATCTACGGACACTCAGGCGGCGGGTTCATGACCGGCGCCGCCCTCCTCCTGCCACCCTACAACGAGTTCTTCAAGGTCGGCGTCTCCAGCGCCGGCAACCACGACAACAACATCTACAACCAGAACTGGTCCGAACAGCACCACGGTCTGCGCGAGGTCGCAGTCCAGCAACAGGGCCAGGCCACCGGACAAGACCGGGGCGCCGGAAGGACGGGTGGCGACGACCCGGTCGTCGAAGGCGGCGACGGGCTCGGCATCGACTGGTTGGACGGCGAACTCACCCCGCAGTTCGACAGTGGCGCACAACGGGAGACCAAGTTCGAGATCAAGGTCCCCGCGAACCACGAACTGGCCGCCAACCTCAAAGGACACCTCCTGCTCGTCCACGGCGACATGGACAACAACGTCCATCCCGGCGGGACGGTCAGGCTCATCAATGCCCTCATCCGCGCCAACAAGCGGTTCGACTACATGGTCATGCCAGGAAAACAGCACGGGTTCGCCGACATGCAGGGCTACTTCGAACAGATGACGATGGAGTACTTTGCCGAGCACCTGCTGGGCGACTACTACCGCGGCAGCGGCGACATGTCATCCAAGGGCAAAGGCAGATAGCCGCCCCCTCGCCAGGTGCCGGGGACACTCCCTGGCACCCGGCGGGACCCGGCCGGTTCCAGACAGCCCGGCCCTGCTCTGGTAAACCGTGGGAATGAGCAGATTTGCCGCCGACATCCAACGCCTTGTCCCAGACCTAGCTGCATCGGCCGGCAACGACCTCCATGTCCATAGCCCGATCGACGGCTCCCTCCTGGCATCGCTGAAGGTCGACACGTCCGCCGAGGTCTCCCAAAAGATCGCTGCCTCCGTGGCCGCGTTCCAGGTGTGGCGGGACGTCCCTGCTCCGCGCCGAGGAGAGCTCGTCAGGCTCTTCGGCCAAAAGCTCCGCGACAACAAAGAAGCCCTCGCCAAGCTCGTCACAATCGAATGCGGCAAGATCATCGAAGAGGGCAAGGGCGAGGTCCAAGAGATGATCGACATCTGCGACTTCGCCGTTGGCCTCAGCCGACAACTCTACGGCCTCACGATCGCCAGCGAACGCCCGAACCACTCTATGCAGGAAAACTGGCTCCCGCTCGGCCCCGTCGCCGTCATCAGCGCTTTCAACTTCCCGGTCGCAGTCTGGGCCTGGAACGCTTGCCTGGCCATCGTCTGCGGCGACTCCTGCGTCTGGAAGCCCAGCGAAAAGACCCCCCTCACCGCCCTTGCGGTCCAAAGGCTGTTCCAAGAGGTCGCCGACGGTTTCGAAGGCGCGCCAAGGGCCCTGAGCCAGGTCGTCATCGGGCTCGCCGAGCAGGGCAACCAGATCGTCGAGGACGCCCGGATCCCCCTGGTCTCCGCCACCGGGTCCTGCCGGATGGGCAAGATCGTTGGGCCAAAGGTCGCCGCCCGGTTTGGCCGCTCGCTCCTTGAGCTCGGCGGTAACAACGCCATCATCGTCACCCCCTCCGCCGACCTCGGCATCGCCGTCCCCAGCATCCTGTTCGGCTCTGTCGGGACAGCAGGGCAACGGTGTACGTCCACCCGGCGCGTGCTCGCCCACACCTCCGTCATCGACCAGGTCTACGCGCAGCTCAAGGCCGCCGTCGCCCAGATCGGGCAGACCAAGGTCGGAGACCCGCTGGATCCGTCCACCCTCGTCGGCCCACTCATCGACCGTCTGGCCTACGACGGCATGAAAGCTGCGATCCAGGCGGTGCGCAGCGAGGCGACCGAGGTCGTCGGCGGAGAACGCGTCCGAGAAGACCTCGGGCAAGACGCCTACTATGTCCAGCCAGCGCTCGTCCGCCTCCAAAACCAGCCGCCCTGCGTCTGCGACGAGACCTTCGCGCCCCTGACCTATGTCATCCCCTACACGACACTCGAAGAGGCGATGGAGATCCACAACTGCGTCCCCCAGGGCCTGAGCAGCGCGATCATGACCACCGATGTGCGAGAGGCCGAGTACTTCAAGCGCAACTCTGACTGCGGCATCGCCAACGTCAACATCGGCACCAGCGGAGCGGAGATCGGTGGCGCGTTCGGCGGAGAAAAGGAGACCGGAGGTGGCCGCGAGTCGGGTTCCGACTCCTGGAAAGCCTACATGCGCAGGCAGACCAGCACGACCTACTACGGGTTCGAGCGTCCTGCCCTCGCCCAAGGGATCACCTTCGACGTCTGAACATTCAGTGGGCACTTTCGTTGACCCGGCAACTATTTCGTCCGCCGGGGAGTCAATGAATTCATCAATGGCCCATCTTGAATCTGGAATCCACCACATCACAGCGATGTGCGGCGGCGCCCAGACCAACATAGACTTTTACACCGGAGTCCTCGGCCTCAGGCTGATCAAGGTCGGAGTCAACCAGGACGACCCCGGAACCTACCACTTCTTCTACGGCGACGGCCTCGGCGGATACTCCGAAGGGATCACCTTCTTCCCCTTCGCCGACCTGCCCAAGGGGGTCGTGGGGCGCGGACAGGCCGCCGTCGTCGCCTACGCCGTGCCGGTCGACAGCCTGGACAAGTGGGCCGAGCGCCTCGCCTCGCACGGTGTCGAGACCACCCGGACCCAAAGCCCCTTCTCCCCGGCAGAAAGGATCGACTTCACCGACCCCGACGGCCTCCGACTGCGCCTCGTGGCCTCAGAGACCGACTCTCGGACCACTGAGAACGGGTTCGAGGGCCACGGTCCAGACACCGCCATCCGAGGGTTCCACTCCGTCGAACTGTGGTCGAACCGCCCCGAATCGACGATCCGTGTCCTGGAAGCCCTCGGCGCCAGCGTCGTGAGTGAGCGGGGAACGCTCGTCCGCCTTGCCTTCGGGCAAGGGCTTGCCTCACAGATCGTCGATGTCGAGTCGGATGACACGCTGCCAGTCGGACGGCCCGGCGCCGGAACGAACCACCACGTCGCCTGGCGCACCACCGACCAGACCGACCTGCAGGCCCGCCGGACAGACGCCCTGGGCGTCGGCCTGCGTCCCACCGACGTCATCGACCGCATGTACTTCAAAAGCGTCTACTTCAGGGAGTACGGCGGCATCCTGTTCGAACTCGCCACAAACGGCCCGGGATTCGACGTCGACGAACCGGCCGACCTGCTCGGACGCGGCCTGTCCCTCCCGCCCTGGCTGGAAGACCGCCGGGAAGAGATCTTGGCCGGGGTTGAACCGATCAACCTGCCCGGCGGGGTACACATCCCGTAGATTGCAAGCCACCGAGTTCATCCATAGGTTTTCCGAGGGGCAGCCCGACCGCCCGGTCGTGCTCCTCTTGCACGGCACTGGCGGCGACGAGGACTCCCTCCTGCAAGTCGGGCAGTCCGTTTCGCCCGGCTCAGCCCTGCTCGGTGTGCGCGGAACAGTATCAGAACAGGGTAACAACCGTTACTTTAGGCGCATTTCTGAAGGCGTTTTCGACATGCCCGACCTCCTGCGCCAGACTGCTTCCTTGGCCGACTGGCTCCGTGTCGTTAAGCCATCGTACTGTGCAGGTCGTCCACTTGTGGCACTTGGCTATAGTAACGGTGCAAACATGGCCGCGAGCCTGCTCCTGGCCGGGGAGTCCGTCCTCGACGGCGCTGTCATGCTCCGGCCAAACAACCCGCGCGAACCGGTCGAGGGGCTGGACCTTGACGGGGTCAAGTGCCTCGTCCTGTCCGGAGCGAACGACCCCCTGTGCCCGCCTGACGACGGAGCGAAACTGTGCGAGACCCTCTACCGGCACGGATCAATGTGCGAGTTCCAGCAGGTTCCATCCGGCCACGGGCTTAGCGCCAAAGACTTCGAACTCGCCACCGAGTTCATCGCCTCCCACTGGCCAGTCGCCTGACCAACGCCGCCCGGACCTTCTCTCCAGACTTCCAAACCAAGACCTCACCAGGTGCCCCCGACTTTGCCCCGATCGACCGCTTGACCGCCACAGGATCGACCTTCGCACCCCGGACCTTCACCGCCGCAACACAAACACCCGACTCCCGACAAACCCGCGTGATCTCCTTCTCCCGGAACGCCCCGGACCACAAAACCTCGAATCCCGTCAGCCAAACAGAAGAAACCTGTACGTTGCCGGTCAGATACCCGTTAGAATCCCCCAGCCCCGCCAGACCGAACGCCCCCAAAGTGTGAGCCCGCACCGCCGCCGGATCGGCCTCGAACACAAAGCCCTCAGGGTCGTCGGACCAGCTCTCCAACTCCCTCGCGCCAAGGGTCTGGCCAGACTCCACATGGACGGCCCATCGCCCTACCTCCCCGCCGACAAACACCGCCGCTTCCCGGCACTCTCCCCCGAAGCTCACAAAACTCAGCTCTCCCCCCAGCGATTCCAGGACGCTGTCCGGCAACATCGGACTCAACTTGACCAGGCACCGCTTGGCCGACCCCGCGATCCTCTCGACCTCGCTCCACCCTGGGGAATAGTCCTCTGCCCTGTGCTTGCGACCCGCGCTGTCACGTCGCGCCGGATCGATCAGGACCGAGCCCGGCCGGTTCGCCCAGAACCACTCGGTACAGTCCGCGTTGGTCACCTGGGCCTCCACGCCGTGGGCGGAAAGGTTCATCTCGGCGCACCACACGTGCTCAGGGTCGGTGTCGATCCCCACCGCTGGCCCCCGTCTCGCCAGAGCGATCAAATCGGCCCCGATCCCACAAGTCAGGTCCGCCACAGGCTCACCTTTCGCAAACCGCGAGGCGTGCCACCCAGCGATCCGCTCGTGCGTCGCCATCTCCAGACCCGACCGGGTGAAGAACATCCCGCTGGCCGCTGCGAACTTTTCGCTCGCCCGAGCCCGCAGTTCCCATTGCGAGACCGCCCACCTCGCCGCGTCCTGGCCGAACTCCCTCGTCAAACGCTCGATCGACCCGGCCGACGCCGGCAACCCCCGCGCCGCTTCCAACGCGGCAAACCGCAGGTCTAGTCTTCGACCGCCCAGAACCGCACCTGGCTTGGCCCGTGCCAGTCAAAGTGGACTGTATTGACCACGTCCACCATCCTGGTCGCCGTCGTGTCGGGCTCGCTAGTGCCAGGGTTGCGAGCGTAGGCCGGGAACAGGTCGCTCGTGACCCACACCCCCAGCCTGTGGCCCTTTTCGAACCTGTGCGCGAACCACCACGGATCGACCCTCAACCGGTGCACACTCCCGGACGCGACCGCCTGAAGCCGCCCCGAAACGTAGCCCAGCCGCCCAGAGCCAGGCTGGCACAGCACCCGGCGCACACCTGTCGGCGACTCGTCGTACACCGTGGCGTAAAACGAGGCGTCCCGGCCCGTCGTCGAGACCCGGAGCTCCACCTCGACCGGACCGACGATCGTCATCGCCCGCTCAAGCGGCGAGCTCACAAAGGCCAGACCGTTCTTTGCGTCAGAGTCCGAAATCGTTAACACCGCGTCGGAGCTGTCCATCGGGGTGACCGTGTCCGGTGACTTCGCACCGCCCGGACGGTACGGATAGCTCAAAGGGCCTGTCTCCGCTTTGTGGCCAAAGATCACAGGATCGCCCCCCTTTGAGCCCAAAAACCACGTCTTGTGCGTCGATCCCGGCGCTGGCCATGCTGCCCCGTTCCACCACTTGTTCGCCCCCGTCACAAAAAACGAGACCCGCGGCTGGCTCTCCCACTTGGCCGACATGCCCTTCAGGTGGGTGTCAAAAAACCTCAGGTACACCGAGTCCAAATCGATCACCGAGCCCGGGCCGTAGTCCTGGTCCCCCACCTTGGTGTTCACGTTGAACGCGTGCTCCCACGGCCCAAAGACCAGCCACTGGTTCCCGCCCGACCTCGCCAGCGCCTGATAGTGCAACGCCGTCCCCACGCCGTCACCGTCCCAGGTGCCAGAGATGTGCAAGACCGGGATCTTCACCCGCGAGACCTGCGCCGTCGTGTACGCGCCCCGCCACTCCCTCGCCTCGTCCCTGCCGATCCACGAGTCGAAGAACGGCACGTTCCGCCCGAGGACCTTGTCCTCCACCGAACTGAGCGGCAGTTCTGCCAGCCCTCCCAACCCGGTCAGCGGGGCAGAAACCTGGTTCAGGTCCGCGTCCTTGGCGTCGACGATCCTCGCCCACCACACAGAGGCCATCAAAAAGAAGTTCCCGTTGTTCCAAGGGATGTTCTTGGTCGGCTCGGGCGGACTCACCTGCGGAACGATGCACTTGAGCGCCGGATGCCCCGTCACAGCCGCCGACCACTGCACCAACCCGCCATAACTCGCCCCGATCATGCCGATATTGCCGTCGCACCAGTCTTGGGCAACGATCCAGTCCAAGGTGTCCTTCCCGTCGGCAACGTCGGTGTTGAACGGGTCGAACGCGCCCCCGCTGTCACCCTTGCCCCTCGTGTCCTGCCCGACCACAACGTAGCCGCGTTTGGCGTATGCCTCCATCCCGATCAGGTCCGCGGCGCGGCCGTATGGGGTCCGTTTGAGGATCACCGGCCACTTCCCGGCCCCCTTTGGCCGAATGACCGTCGCGGCCAGCCCGACACCGTCCCGCATTGGCACCGTCACCGACTGGACCGTCTCGGTCTCCAGCGTCGGCTGCGAGAGCTCCGGGAACTTGGCCAGAGGATCCTCGTCCAGCCCCGTGACGCCCTTCCTGGCAAAGACCGCCCTCTGCGAAGGCACCACCATCCCCACCGACCGACCAGCCGGGTCAAAGCACAGCTGTACGACAGTCGGCCCCAGCGTCACATCGATCGTCGTCAGACTCAGCCGCCCCCCGTCCGAAACAACCGACTTCGTCCCGAGCTTGAACTTGGCGTCCACCGCTCGCAAAGCCTGGATCGAGTTCAACTTGAGCGAGTCCGAAGACAAGCCCCGCACAACCGGCAATATCGTCTCCCAAACGATCGGGTGGTAGTTCACAAAGTAGGCGTCGCCCTCAAAGGTCGGTTTTGCCCCCTCCACCACCTTGCCCTGCGAAACGACGGTGTACTTGCCGTCCACAAACTCGACAACACCGCTCGACCCCTGCCCAGATTCTTCAAACCGGTACGAAACCAGTTTGCCGCCCACAAATCGGCCAGACATCTGGCTGGACACCTTGACCGTCGCGATCTCGACGCTCGAAGTGGACTCAAAACTCCCGTCCGCACGCCGCTCCAGCCGGTTCCCGCCGATCCGCGTGCCCTGCACAAAAAAGTCGGTCTCGACGGTCTCGACCGCCCCGCGTGGCAGAAGAGCGACAAACGCGATTGAGGCCAGCATCGAACGAGTTTACGCCCGAACCGGGCCTTTGGATTCATTCGAGTCCCGCCGTTCAAG
>CAZGER010000047.1:0-3308 GCA_964524565.1 uncultured Chthonomonas sp.
TTGACGGTGATGGTGGCTTTGTAGGGGGTTTTAGAGTCCGAGCTTTGGCCAGAGGGCGTCGATCTTTGCCTTGACGTCCGGCGCCATCGTGATGAGCTTGGGATAGTCGCGGGTGAAGCCGTTTTCGCCGGGCCATTTGTGGGTGCAGTCGAAGCCGATCTTGCCTCCGAAGCCCTCGGCGACGGAAGCGTGGTCGAGTTGGTCGACGGGGCCGCGTGAGTGGAGGGTGTCCCGGCCTGGGTCGCAGTTGGCGCCGATGCGAAAGAGGACCTCTGCGATGTTTTGGACGTTGCAGTCTTCGTCGAAGACGAAGACGAACTTGGTGAAGGCGAGTCCGCCGAGGCCCCAGATGGCGTTCATGACCTTGTAGGCGTGGCCGGGGTACTTCTTTTTGACGCTGACGAAGGCGACGTTGTGGAAGCAGGCCTCGACGGGGAGGTTCATGTCGACCAGTTCTGGGAGGGTCAGGCGGACCATGGGGAGGAAGATCCTCTCGACGGCCTTGCCCATCCAGCCGTCCTCCATCGGCGGTTGGCCGACGATGGTGGCTGGGTAGACGGGTTTGTTGCGGGTGGTGACGGCTGTGACGTGGAGGACGGGGAAGTCGGTGGCGAGGGAGTAGTAGCCGGTGTGGTCGCCGAAGGGTCCTTCGAGGCGGCGTTCTGAGGGGTCCACATAGCCTTCGATGACGATCTCGCAGTCGGCGGGGACGGAGATGTCGAGGGTCTTGGCCTTGACCATGCGGACGCTTTCGCCGCGGAGGAAGCCGGCGAACATCATTTCGTCGATGCCGGGCGGGAGGGGCGCGATCGCGGAGAAGGTGTAGGCGGGGTCTCCGCCGAGGCAGACAGCGACCTCGATCTTTTGGTTGCGCTCGCCGGCCTCTTCCATGTGCCGCATCCCGGTTTTGTGCATCTGCCAGTGCATGCCGCAGGTGTTTTTGTCGTGGACCTGGATGCGGTACATGCCGACGTTCCGTTTTCCGGTCGCGGGGTCGTGGGTGAAGACGAGGGGGAGTGTGACGAAGGGTCCGCCGTCTTCTGGCCAGCAGGTGAGGACGGGGAGGCGGGTGAGGTCGATCTCGTCGCCCTGCATGACGACCTCTTGGCAGATGGCTCCGTGTGCGGTCTTGGGGACGGCGGCTTTGAGTTCCAGGAGCTTGGGGAGCATGGCGAGGGCCTGTTTTGCGCCTTTGGGAACCTCTGGTTTGAGGAGGGCGGCGATGCGGTCGGCGTGTTCTTCGAAGTCATCGCAGGAGAGGGCGAGGGACATCCTTTTTTTTGAGCCCATCGTGTTGATGGCGACCGGGTAGGGGTAGGAGTGGTCGCCCAGGGGCCGGGAGGCAGGGTCGATGGACGGGTGTCCCATGACGGCGGAGAGGGGGTTGGGTGTCCCGAGCCGGTGGCCTGGCCCGACGGGGTTTTGGAAGAGGAGGGCAGGGCCGCCCGCCTTCATGACCCTGTCTGCCACCTCGGTGATCTCGAGGTAGGGGCTGAGGGGTTCGGAGATTTTTTTGAGCTCTCCCTTTTGGTCCAGCACGTCGAGGAAGTGCTGAAAATCCCGATAGGCCATGTCGCGATTCTACGCGAGCGGGGGGTGGCGGGCGGGAGCCTTGGCTGGGGACATACTTGGAACGATGGCCCGGTTTTTTGAGAGGGGCGACTTTGACGCGGGTGCGCTTGCGGGGCTGACCGTTGCGGTGGTCGGTTACGGCAACCAGGGTCGCGCCCAGGCCCTGAACGCGAGGGACAGCGGTCTGGACGTTGTCGTGGGGGCCAGGGTGGGGGGTGTCGGCTTTGAGTCGGCGCGGGCGGACGGGTTTGACGCTGTGCCGATCCGTGAGGCGGTGGGGAGGGCGGACTTTGTGGTGCTCTCTCTGCCGGACACGGTGACGGGGG
Organism: uncultured Chthonomonas sp.; assembly: GCA_964524565.1. Taxonomy (GTDB): domain Bacteria; phylum Armatimonadota; class Fimbriimonadia; order Fimbriimonadales; family Fimbriimonadaceae; genus UphvI-Ar2. The sequence goes on from CAZGER010000047.1 coordinate 1,899, forward strand.
ACGTCGTGAGGGAGGAGCTTTCGGGGGTTTTGCGCGAGGGGCAGACGGTGGTGTTTGTCCACGGCTTTGCGTGGGTGTACGGGTTGGTCGAGTTGAGGGAAGAGGTCGATGTGGTCCTTGTCGCGCCGAAGGGGGCGGGCCGGAAGCTGAGGAGCGAGTACCTGGCGGGTTCTGGTTTGGCCGCTTTTGTCGCGGTGGCGCGGGACGCGACGGGATCTGCCCTCGACCGGGCGTTGGCGTACACGGACGCTCTGGGTTGCTTCCGCCGTCTGGTGATGGAGACGACGTTTGAGGAGGAGACCCACACTGATTTGTTCGGGGAGCAGGCGGTGCTGTGCGGGGGGATCCCGGAGCTGCTGAAGGCGGCTTTCGACCAGTTGGTTGAGAAGGGCTATAGCCAAGAGGCGGCGTACTTTGAGTGCATCCACGAGGCGAAGTTGATCACGGACCTGATCTACGCGAGGGGGATCAGCGGGATGAGGTCGTCGATCAGCGAGACGGCGGCCTGGGGCGGTTTGAGCGTCGGCCCTCGGGTGATCGGGGAGGAGGCGCGGGCTGAGATGGGGGCTTGCCTGGACAGGATCAGGAGCGGGGAGTTTGCCGCTGAGTGGATCGTTGAGGCGAGGGACAGGCGAAGGATGAGGCACCTGGCTGAGTTGGAGGAGGGTTCGGGCAGTGAGGCACCTGGCCGTGAGCTCCGGAGGCGGATGGGTCTTGAAGCCGACGAGTGACGGTCCGAAGGCCTACGGGATCAACCGCTTGCGCGAGACGTGGGTGGTGCGGGAAGAGACGACGCGCTCGATGCGGGGGAACAAGAGCGCGGGCACCAAGCCGGAGACGGTTTTGCGCAAGGCCCTTTGGGCGGCGGGCTTGCGCGGCTACAGGAAGAACGACGGGCGTCTGCCGGGCAAGCCGGACGTTTACGTTCCGGGGGCTGGTTTTTGCGTGTTCGTCCACGGGTGTTTTTGGCACGGTTGTGAGAGGTGCGGCGGCTACAGGGTCCCTGCCACCAACAGCGAGTTTTGGCGGGCCAAGGTGCAGAGGAACCGGGATCGTCACGCTGCGGTGTTGGCGGAATTGGGGGAGGCGGGGATCGTGTGCGTGACGGTTTGGGAGTGCGAGATCAAGGAATCGCTCAACCAAGTGGTTGAAGGTCTCATGTCTGGCATCGTGGCAGCGAGGGAGGGCGGCGGCGGGTCGCCCAGGCGAAGGTGGCGCCGCAAGGGTGCAGCTCGCGGCAGGAAGAGGGGTCGAGGGTCGGAGCCTAGCTGACTCCGACCTCGGCCAGTGTTTCGAAGATCTTGTGGATCTCGGGGTTGTCCTCGACGCCTTGCATCGCGTGTTTGATCTGGGTGCCGACGCGGACGGCCTCGTCTTTGTGGCCGGCCCTGTGGCATGCCATGACGTAGG
>CAZGER010000047.1:3318-5152 GCA_964524565.1 uncultured Chthonomonas sp.
ACTCGTTCATACGGGTGAAGGCGTAGCGCATGAGGTTGTAGGCCTCTTCGTTCTTGCCTTGGGCGGCGAGGGCGTTGTTGAGCTCGACGTAGCCGCCCTCGCTGGAGGGGAGGAGCTCAAGGACGCGACGGGCGGCCTGCTCTGCGTCTTCGGGTTCGTTGAGGCGGTTGTGGCCCCCGGCGAGGACCATCCAGAGCTTCCAGTAGTCGCCAAGCCAGTTGTTGAGGGGTTTGAGGTCCTTGACGGCGGAGGCGGGGTCGCCTTCTTCGAGCTTTTTGGCGGCTTCGGTGACGAGTTCGGCGCGGTTGGGCTGTTCGATCTCGATCAGCCATGCGGAGGCGTGAGCGCGAAGGGTCGGGTCTGCCTGGGTGTTGAGGATGTCTTTGAGGACGGGGGGGATTTCGAACGTGCGTCCTGCGCGGCCGAGGGTCTGGGCGTACTCCCAGAGGAGGATGGGGTCTGCGGGGGCGAGGTCGATGCAGTCCTCGTAGAAGTCCATCGCTCGGTCGATGTCTTGTTCGTTCTCGGCGAGGATGGGTGCGTAGTAGCGCTTGACGTAGGTGTTGTCCTCGAGGAGTTCGAGGGCTTGGTCGAAGGCCCTGATTGCTTCGTCCCGGTGGCCAGTGGCGGCGAGAGCGATGGCGTGGCGTGCCCTGGCTTTTGCGTTCTGGCCGTCTTGTTTGACGACGTCGTTCCAGAGTTCAGCGACCTCGTGGGCCCTGCCGGTGGAGGCGAGGACATCGCTGAGGACGTCGAGGGAGGGCTTGTCGGGGCCTTCGAGTTCTGCGGCCTTGCGGAGGTTGCGCTCGGCGTTGACGGGCATACCTTGAGCCAGTTGCATCCTGGCCAGGCGGTGGATGATGGCCGGTTCTTCTGGGTCGAGCTGTTGGGAGCGCTCGTAGGCGGAGCTGGCAGCGACGACGTCGTTGGTGGCCTCGTAGAACTCGCCAAGGGCGAACCAGACGCGGGAATCGTCGGGTTGGTCCTCGGTCATGCCTTTGAGGATTTCTCGGACCTTGTCTCCGTTGCCGATCCTGAACTGGACAGAGATGCGGCAGTACTGCATGAGGACGAGGAAGGGCGCCTCCCAGTCCTTGTCGGCCTCGATTGCCCTTTGGAGGAAGTCGATGGGTGCGTTCCAGTCGAAGCTGGTGACGATGTTGCCCTGGCTCTGTTCGATGTAGCGGAGGGAATCGTAGCCGAGGAGGAACTCGATGAAGGCTTCTTGGTCTGCGGTGCCGAAGATGGTGAGGTCGTCTTGGGCGGCTTCCGGGAGCGTCTCTTCTGACAAGGCGAGGACCTTTTCGATGCACTCGCGGATGGCGGAGTAGAGGCCGCCTGGGAGGTAGGGGAACTCGTGGACGGCGATGGGTTCGTCGCCGGTCTGTCCCCAGACACGCAGGGTGAAGTTGCCGCCGCCGCTTTTTTCGACAAGGAGCCCGTCGACGGTGTAGTTGATCTCGGACTGGTCCCTGAACTGGGTGACCATTTGGGGGTCGTTGAGTTCTTCGGAGGGGTTGACGAGGGCGAAGCGGTGGACTCCGCCTTCCTCGACCTGTGCCATGTAGTTCGCGGCGTCGATCTGCGCATCCGATGCCTCGCTCGCGATCTGGACGATGAAGTTCGCGAACTGTCGGGCTAGGGCCGGCCTTGTTCCAGGGCCAGCGTTGAACGGCAAGACTGCGATGCGCATAGACCGGGAGTTTACCGCCGGGTTGAGGGGCAGGCTCGGACTCTGCCGCGAGTCTGTGGGGGCCTGGGTGGTGTCCGGAGTTTTGTCGGAGCCTGAGTCTCACCGGACGGTTGGACCGTCTGTACATTCAGCAACGGATGG
>CAZGER010000047.1:5162-9234 GCA_964524565.1 uncultured Chthonomonas sp.
TGGCTGTACTAGACGGAGACTTGTGGGGGCTCAACATGGCCAAGGTGGTTGTGGTGGACGTGACGGACGACTACCGTTTTTGCCAACCGACCTTGCCGAAGGACTATTATCCAGTGTTGGCGGAGATGTGGGTGCCGCGCTACAGGCTGAGCGACGACCTGTGTTCGTTGGACTTTGTGAGCGGTTATCTGTACGACTGGCACGAGTCGCCGGAGGACGATGTGGGCGCCTGGTACGTGGGTGTCGTCGACGGCACGATGGTCCGGGTGTAGAGGGACCGCCTCCGGTTGGTCCGGAGACGGTCTTGTTTCTTTGCCGGCCGGTTACCTGACGCTGTCTGCGATCGCGCGCCTGATCATGGCGTCGGCGATCTCATCGCCGGTGGGGTTGTACTCTCCGGCCTCGATCCTGGCCTGCAGTTCGGCGACCATGTCTTCTCGGTCGGGCATCTCGTGGATGCGGGCGACCATGTCTTTGATGAGTTCTTTGTCGGTGAGGCGGATGACGGCCTCGTCGACGGTCTCCTTGGTCGGGGACTCGCCTTGTTTGATTTTGTTGATTTGATCGGTTGAGATTTTCACGCCATAGACCTCCTTCAGCCCTCGACTTGGTAACCCGGCCGCCTGCTTGAGGCCCGTGGCTTTGCGTCTCCAGGGTCGCCCCTGGGTTGCTATTGTCATTCGAGGTCCATGCGTCCTGTTAGGAATCACGGTCGATCCCGGCAAATCTGCAGGGCAAGGGCCTAGGATCAGGACTTAAGCCCTAGCAGGTTTGCCAGTAGAATGAGTCCAGAGGACGCCACATGTACCGTTATCACCAGCTTGGCAATTTTCCGGCCAAAAAGCACATCCAGTTCAGAAAAGAGGACGGGAGCCTTTACGCGGAGCAGCTTTTTAGCACCCACGGCTTTTCTGGCCCTTGCTCGACGATGTACCACATCAACCTTCCGACCGAGGTCGCGGGGTGGGAGGACATGGGTTCTGTGCGGCCTGACTTTCTGCCGGACGAGGCGCTGCGTCACAGGCACCTTTTGACCGAGCGGATGACGCCTTACGGGGACTTTCTTTCTGGGCGGATCCCTTTGATGGGGAACTCTGAGTGTGTCTGGCACCAGGGCCTGGTGAAGGAGCCGATGGCTGCGAACCGGTTTTACAAGAACGCCGAGATGGACGAGATCTTGTTCGTGCATGACGCTGGGGGGACCCTGGCGACGATGTACGGGGATGTGGAGGTCCGTCCTGGCGACTATCTGGTGATCCCCAGGGGCACGATCTACCGTTTGGACCTGGAGACGTACCCTGCGCGGGTGATCTCGATCGAGACGCACGGGCCGGTGACGACGCCGAGGCGGTACAGGAACGAGTACGGCCAGATGAACGAGGAGGCACCGTTCACCGAACGTGACTTCCGTCCGCCCCACAAGTTGGTGACCCACGACCTGGGCGGGGACTACGAGGTGGTGGTGGCGGCGCGGGGCCGTCACACGCTGTACAAGTTCGCGTTCCACCCGTTCGACATCGTTGGTTGGGACGGATATGTCTATCCTCTGGCCTTTAGCATCCACGATTTTCAGCCGATCACGGGGGCTGTCCACATGCCGCCCCCGATCCACCAGACCTTCCAGTCGGCGGCGTTTGTGATCTGCTCGTTCTGTCCGAGGGTGTTGGACTTTCATCCTGAGGCGATCAAGATCCCGTACAACCACAGCAACGTGGACTCGGACGAGGTGCTCTATTACTGCAACGACAAGTTCGGGAGCAGGAAGGGGATCAAGGAGGGATCGATCACGGTCCATCCGCTTGGGATCCCGCACGGGCCCCAGCCGGGGGCGGTGGAGGCATCGATGCCGCACACGGAGACCAAGGAGCTTGCTGTGATGATGGACACCTACAAGCCCTTGATGCTGACCAAACAGGCCCTTTCGTTGGAGGATCCTGAGTACTGGAAGAGCTGGCAGACGAGGTGACCGGTGACTGAGACCCGGCGGTAAGATCGGCTGGTGCCGACCACCCTCTCTCTTGCCGCGCTCGTGCTTGCCCAAGGCGGGCCGATCCGTGCCACTCCTGCGGCTTTGCGGGCGCACGTCAGGTTTTTAGCCTCGGACAATCTGGGTGGGCGGGGCACTCCGAGCAAGGGGCTGGACATCGCGGCGGACTACATCGCCAGCCAGTTCGAGATCATCGGGCTTGAGGGGCCGTTGGGGGGTTCGTTCTCTCAGGAGACGACCTACGAGCGGGGCACGGTGAGCGGGGACGTGCGCAACGTGATCGGGCTTTTGAAGGGGAGCGACCCGGTGCTTTCTGGCACGTATGTGATCGTGAGCGCGCACTACGACCATCTGGGGACTCGCGAAGGCGAGGGTGACCAGGTGTTTAACGGGGCGAACGACGACGCGAGCGGGGTTGCGGGGATGATCGAGTGTGCGCGGGCGTTGGCGGGCGCTCGGCCGAAGCGGAGCGTCTTGTTCATCGGTTTTTACGGCGAGGAGCGGGGTTTGGTGGGGTCGCGGTTTTACGGGCAGAACCCAGTTTTCCCCTTGGCGGCGACGGTGGGGCAGATCAACCTTGAGCAGATCGGTCGGACGGACGACACGGAGGGACCGCGGGTCGGTGCTTTTAATCTGACTGGGTTTGACTATACAGACCTGCACAAATACATGAGTCCGGCGGCGCAGAAGGTGGGGATCCGGGTTGAAAAGCACGAGAGGTTGAACGAGCCGTATTTCAACGCCAGCGACAACGCGGCGTTGGCGGCTGTCGGGGTGCCTAGCACGACGGTTTCGGTGGCGTACAGTTTTCCGGACTACCACAAGTCGGGCGACCACTGGGACAAACTGGATTATGACAATTTCGCGAAACTGGTTGACGCGATCGCGCTGGGTGTGAGGGCGGTCGCGGACGCTCCTGTCGCGCCGAAATGGAACGCGGACAACCCGAAGACGGCGAGGTACATCGAGGCCCAGAAGAAACTGGGGGGTTAGAGGCTACTTGCGTCGCCGGGTGAACTTTCGGCGCTTGGACGGCCCGGCTTCCTTCTTTTTGAGGAGGAGGGCGAGGGCTTCTTCCTGGGTGACTTTTTCGGGATCGGTGGTCTTGGGCAGGGTCGCGTTGGTCTTGCCGTCGGTGACGTAGGGGCCGAAGCGTCCGGAGACGACCTGGACATCGCCTTCTGCGCCTGGGAGTTTGCCGAAGTCTTGGAAGACGGTCTTTTCAGCAGAGCCCCGGCCGGGTTTGGTGGCGGAGAGGGCTTCGACGGCGGCGGTGAGGTCGAGGGCCAGGGACTCGCGCCAGTCGCCGACGTTCGCTTTTTTCTCGCCGCAGGAGAGGTAGGCGCCGTAGCGGCCGAGCATGAGGACGACCGGCTCGCCCGATTCTGGGTGGTTCCCGAGGGTTTTTGGGAATTCCAGGAGGGCTTGGGTGTCGGCCGTTGTGAGTTGGCTTGCTTTGACCCCTGGTGGGAGGGAGACCCTTTTGGGCGGTTCGAGCTGGTCGGGGTCGGCTTCGAGTTCGAGGTAGTCGCCGAACCGTCCGGTCTTGGCGAAGATGGCCCTGCCGGTGGCGGCGTCGGTGCCGACCGGTTCTGGCCCGCGCTCCCTTTCTGAGAGGAGGCTGAGGGCTTTTTCGAGGTCGAGGTCGGCGGGCGGGAGGTCATCGGGGACGGAGGCTGTGTTGCCTGGCCCGCCTTCGCCGCGTTGGACGAAGGGTCCGTTTTTACCGATCCTGACGACGATGTCTTCGCCGAGCGAGATGTGGGGGAAGGGGATATCTGGCCCCTGCTTTTCGACTTTTTCGGCGATGCCTGGTTCGGAGGTGTCGCCGTAGTAGAAGTTTTTGAGGTGGTCGACCATGTCCCGTTTACCATCGGCGATGTCATCGAGCTGGTCTTCCATTTGGGCGGTGAACTTGAGGTCGACCAGTTGGGGGAAGGAGCCTTCGAGCAGTTGGGTGACGGCGAAGGCGGTGAAGGTGGGGACGAGTTGGTTGGCGGTCTTGTTGACGTAGCCCCGGTCTTGGATCGTGCCGATGATCGAGGCGTAGGTGCTGGGCCGGCCGATGCCTTCTTCCTCGAGTTT
>CAZGER010000048.1:0-2663 GCA_964524565.1 uncultured Chthonomonas sp.
TCGTGGATGAGGATGGCGGGGTTTTCGAGGACCGCCTCCATACGCTCTTGGTCGGTGACGAAGTAGGGGCTGATGTATCCCCGGTCGAACTGCATGCCCTCGACGATCTCGACGGCGGTTTCGCGGCCCTTGGACTCTTCGACGGTGATGACGCCGTCTTTGCCGACCTTGTCCATCGCGTTGGCGACCTGTTCGCCGATCTCTTCGTCGTTACCGGCGATGGTGGCGACGAACTGGACCTGCTCTTTGTCCTTGACGGGCTTGCTGGCTTTTTTGATCTCGTCGATCACTTTTTCGACTGCTTTGTCGATGCCTCGCTTGACGGCGATCGGGTTGCCGCCAGCGGCGACATAGCGGAGTCCTTCGTTGACGATGGACTGGGCGAGGACTGTCGCGGTCGTTGTGCCGTCGCCTGCGACGTCGTTCGTTTTGCTGGCGACCTCTTTGCAGAGCTGGGCGCCCATGTTCTCATAGGGGTCTTCGAGCTCGACCTCTTTGGCGACGGTGACGCCGTCCTTGGTGATGGTGGGGCTTCCCCACTTTTTATCGAGGACGACGTTGCGACCTTTGGGGCCGAGGGTGACCTTGACCGCGTCGGCGACCTTGTTGACTCCCCTTTCGAGCGCGCGGCGTGCGTTCTCGTCGAACAAAAGTTGTTTTGCTGGCATTGTTTTTCTCTCTCTCTGAATTACTTCACGATCGCGTAGATCTGGTCCTCGTCGAGGATCATGAGTTCCTCGCCGTCGACGGTTACTTCGTTTCCGCCGTACTTGCTGTAGATGACCTTGTCGCCGACCTTGACTGTGAGGGTGTTGCGCTTTCCGTTATCAAGCACCCTGCCGTTGCCGATGGCGACGATCTGGCCTTCTGTCGGCTTCTTTTTGGCGGAGTCTGGGAGGATGATCCCCCCGGCGGTTTTTTCTTCTGCAACGAGTACTCGCACGACGACCGGGTCGCCGAGCGGTCGGATGTTAGCCATGTGTCTTTGTGTTTCTCCTATGGGTTGGGCTGGGTGCTTGGCACTCAACGGGCCCGAGTGCCAATATTTTGCCCTTCGGTGGCAGGATGTTGGCACTCTTGGCCCATGACTGCCAGCCTTTTGGCCCGCGGCGGGCGATGGTTTAGGGGGCTAGGTGTCGGATTTGCGCCTGGCTTCAGTCGGCCAGGTGGACATGTCACGCTCACGCTCAGAAAGGACCACCAAGCGGTAACGAGGAGATTCACGTTTTCGGACCGCGAATCTCGGCACCTTTGCACAGGCCCCCTTGAAATCCTTGGGTTCGCCGTTGATTCCGGTGTCCTCCAATGGTGTAAAGCTCGCGTGCTTCCACTTGTTCCGTTTGCAAAGGTCGACAAACCTCTGGCTCACGAACATTTCCACGTAGTAAGGGTCACGTTTGTAGCCCGGTCCGATCCAGACGTCCGACTTGGTCGCGTCAAGACCGACAACGACAAGATTGCCAAACCGAAAATACTCTCCGTCGTATGACTCTGCAATTCTGTAGCATTGCGACTTGAACCGGTGCCGGCACCTCAGCACCCAGTAGTCCAATCTCTGGTGCTCCCACCAGACCACCGCAGGGTGGAACTCAAACCCCATCAGTTCGGATTCGACAGCGCGGCGGACATCTGCTGAGAAGAGGACCAGATCAGTCGTCATGCACAGCACGATGTCCTTCGGCCCAACCTTATGCGTACCCTGCCACACAAAAGACAGCGGCGCCCTGTGCAGGCGGGCGAAGGCTCTGAACTCAAAGCCGACAAAGGAGCCGCCCCAACCAGGGTCGGTGCAAACAACGTACTGCATTTCGTGCATCGGCAAGAAGCACGGTCGGTACCAATCAGTCATGTGGACACCTCACCTGAACATTTTCCCGGACAACCGCTTGGCCTCGTTGTGAAACTGCCCGAGCAATGCGCTTATAACCTTTTCTAGCCACAACCCCTGGGCAACTGAATCCTGCTTGTGGAGGGATGCTTGCTCGTGGAGGCTACCAGGGGACCAGATCCCGTTTTTCAGACTGGCGAGGCACGTCGTGAGCGGTCGGGTCGGCGGACATGACGGGGTTGTTGCCGCAGTAGGCGGAGGGGTTGACGCCGAGCGCGCCGCAGTGCGTTCTGTATGACATGACCGGGCCGGGCGGGCGGTCACATTCCGGCGTTGACGAGGAGAGGATGGGTGGTGACGGCTGTCCAGACGGAGGTCTTGCCATCGTCCATTCGCGTCCAGACCGGAGCTATCACCCCGTGGGAGGCGGAGATGTTGTTGTAGTCGGTCGAATAGGCGACATAGACGTCCGTCCTGAGATCATCGTATGCCCGTCGGTCGTAATAGACGACGTAAAGGTAGCCGGTCTCGTCATCGACGGCGAGCCAGGGCATGAACTGGTGCTTACCAGGGGCGTCTTGGTTGATGCGCTTTTCTTTGGACCAGGTCTTGCCCTGGTCGGTTGACTTGGTGATGAAGATGTCTGTGTCGTTGACTCCCGCGCGCTGGTCGGCGTGGACAATGTAGAGGGTGCCGTCGTTCTTTTTGCCGCTGTTGTCGGCCATGAGGACCGGCATGCCGTTGCTACGGCCGAGGCCAGGGATATCCGTGTCCCAGCCGCCGACCTGCTTGCCGACGACAGTGTCCTTGGCGAGCCAGGATTTGCCGCCGTCCT
>CAZGER010000048.1:2673-5644 GCA_964524565.1 uncultured Chthonomonas sp.
GCTGCGGACGATGCCGTCGAAGAGGTCGCCTGCCGTCGAGGAGGTACCCGACTGCACCATCACGAAGTGGCGTCCGCCCTGTTCCAGCGCGTGTTCGATCATGCGGTCGAAGTAGAGGGTGCCGTGGACGCTCCACGCGCAGAAAATGTTGCCCTTGTTGTCGATCGCCGGGACGGCCCCTTCGACGGTGTTGTCCGAGTCGATGCAGTCGCCGTCGACCTCGTTGATCCGCTCCTGCTTGAGCCAGGTGAGGCCGCCATCGAGCGACTGGCTGAACATGATGTTGGACCGGTGGCCGGGTTCCTTGGAGCCGTACTTGTCGAACTGTGTCCAGGTGGCGACGATCCGTTTTCCGTCCGGAGCGACGGCGGCCCACTGTTTGTCCTGGTCGGCGGGCGGGTTGTGCCCGATGCTGGCGCCGGAGTTCCAAGTTCTGCCGTTGTCGGTGGACTTTTGGCACACGATCCTGTCGAGCCAGCCTTCCTGCCCTTGTCCGGACGAGAGGTGGAAGAAGTAGAAGTCGCCGTTTTTGTCGGCGATGATCGTGGGGTCCCCGAAGACGCCGTAGGGAGATTTGAGGACGCTTTCGGACCAGGTCTGGCCGCCGTCGGTCGAGGAGAAGGCCCGGTCGAGGATGACGCCTGCGACGATGACCTTTGGATTCCTGGGGGAGATGGCGATGCTCGGCTCGCAGGGCTGAAAGCCTCCAGCGGACATCGGGGCGATCTTGACGTTTTTGATCGGGGACTGCAGTCCGAGGGCGGCGAGCACGATGGTTCCGAGCATGGTCCAACGCTACCATACGGGCGGCGCGGGTTGGGGTTACGCCGGGGCTATTCCCATTCGATCGTGGCGGGCGGCTTGCTGGTGAGGTCGTAGAGGACCCGGTTGACGCCGCGGACCTCGTTGACGATCCGCCTTGCGACGTGGTCGAGGAACTCGAAGGTGAACGGGACGGCCTGGGCGGTCATGGCGTCCTCACTTTGGACGGCGCGGAGGACGATGGGGTGCTCGTAGGTGCGCTCGTCGCCCATGACACCGACGCTGCGGACATCCAGGAGGGCGGCGTAGGACTGCCAGATGCCAGCTTTGAGGCCGTGGCGCTCGATCTCTTGGCGGAAGATCCAGTCGGCGTCCTGGACGATCTTGACGCGGTCTGGGGTGACTTCGCCGAGGATCCGCACACCGAGGCCGGGGCCGGGGAACGGTTCCCTGTCCACGACGATCGGCGGGAGACCGAGAGCACGACCGACTTCGCGGACCTCGTCTTTGAAGAGCCATCGGAGGGGCTCCACGACCTTGAGTCGCATCCAGTCGGGGAGACCGCCGACGTTGTGGTGGGTCTTGATCTTGCTGGCGGTGGGCGATCCAGACTCGATCACGTCAGGGTAGAGGGTGCCTTGGGCGAGGAAGTCGTGGTCTTGGAGGTCTTGTCGGTTGCGCTCGAAGCAGACGACGAAGTTCTCGCCGATCACCTTGCGCTTCTGCTCTGGGTCGGTGACGCCAGCGAGGGCGGTGAAGAACTGGTCTTTCGCATCGATGACGACGAGGTTGGGGTGGAAGACCTCGGTGAACATCTCGACGACCTGCTCGGCCTCGTTCTTTCTCAGCAGGCCGTGGTCGACAAAGACACAGGTGACCTGGTCGCCCAGTGCCTTGGTGAGGAGGGCGGCGACGACAGAGGAATCGACACCGCCCGAGACAGCGCACAGCACCCTGCCAGCGCCGACTTGGGATCGGATCGATGCTGTGGCCTCCTCGATAAAGTTGGCGGTCGTCCAGTCGGCTTTCAGCCCGCAGACATCGAACAGGAACGAGCGGAGGAGGGACTTTCCATCTGGGGTGTGGCTGACTTCGGGGTGGAACTGGACCCCGTACTTGCGCCTGGCTTCTGACTGCATGGCCGCGACGGGGCAGGTATCGGTCGATGCAGTGACCTCGAACCCTGGCGGTGCGTCGAGGACCTGGTCACCGTGGCTCATCCACACCATGTCGTTGGCGAGGGTGGCGACGAGTCCAGACCGTTCTCCCAGGTGCCTGCGGCCGTACTCCCGTTCGTCGGAGGGAACGACCTTTCCGCCCAGCTGGTGGGCCATGAGTTGCTGTCCGTAGCAGATCCCGAGGACAGGCAGGTGCTCGATCTTGGAGAGGTCGATCGTCGGGGCGTCCTCGCCCAGCACCGACTTGGGGCCACCGCTGAGAATGACGGCGCTCGGCTGCGCTTTGGCCAGGTGCTCGTCGGCAGTCTGCCAGGGCACCATCTCGCTGTACACGCCAAGCTCTCGGACCCTACGCACGATGAGCTGGCTGTACTGGCCGCCGAAATCGACGACTGTGACGAGCTGGTGCTTCATAAGAAGGTGACAGTTTGGCCGGTCCGTTGGGACGGCTCCGGGGCTGGTCAGTCCTTGCCTGTCGCCTTGAGCATCATCCTTCGGACGTGTTTGTCAACTGCGGTGGCGATGCCGTGCATGTCGTCACCTTGGTACATGTCGTTGATGAGCATGGGGTTCATGGACTGCACGTGGACCTTGCCGTTCCGTCGGTAGACGGAGATGCGGCAGGGGAGCTGGCTGACGATCCTCATGTCTTGGGCCATCGCCATGCTGGAGTACTTGCCGCTGCAGACCCCGAGGATGGTCGTGGGTTCGACCTTGATGGACTTTTCTTTGAGCTTGGCTTGTAGGTCGATCTCGAAGAGGAGGCTGAACTTTTCGTCTGCGACAGCCTGCTTGAGACTGGCGACGGTCTCCTCGAACGAGCGTTCGCTGACCATGTCGAGCTCGTAGACCGGGCGTTTGGCACTGCTGACTAGGAGGACGGACAGGCTTGCGACCGTTGTGAGCGAGAGGATGGCGGTTTGGATGGCCTTCATGGTCACACTTTGGCCCCAGCGGGGCCAGAGAGTGGCGCTACCGGGACCTTTTTAGCGGGTTGCGAAGTCGATCATCCTGGTCACGATGCCGCGCAC
>CAZGER010000048.1:5654-8986 GCA_964524565.1 uncultured Chthonomonas sp.
AGGAGGGGCAGGACGCTTGCGTCCATCGCTGAGACGGTGACCTGGCCTTCCCTTTCGAAGACGGCGATGCGGCACGGCATCTGGCTGACGATGCGCATGTCGCTGGCGAGGGCTTGGGAGGCCAGCGCAGCCTGGCAAAAGCCGAGGACGATGGTCGGCTCACAGTCGATGCCTTTGGCGGTGATCCTGGCCTGGAGATCCGCTTCGAACACAAGGGGGAAGCCCTCTGTCTCGCTGGCCTGTTTGAGCTTGGCGACGGTGTCGGCGAAGGAGTTGAGGGACGGGGCTTCTTGTTCGAGGTTGAGGCGGGTCACTTGGCTGCTCCCGTTTCCTTGACGGTGAAGGTGGTCTCAGCCTTGTGGTCGCCGTAGGACAGCTTGACCTTGTAGACACCTGGTCGGGCAAAGAAGGTGTTGAACAGGTCGTCCTCGCCTTTGTCGCTGAGCTTGTGCCAGTCGTCCGGCTGGAGGTTCCAGACGACACGGTTGTATCCCGGGGCATTTGAACCGGAGAGCTTTTTGACGACGACGCCCTTGTCGTTCTCGATCGAGATGCTGACGTCGTCGGGTGTGTACTCGTTGATCCAGTAGTCGATCTTTGCGCCGAGGGGCGGGTTGGGGGCGCGGAACAGCTTGTGCGACCAGAGCCCGTTGTAGTTGAGTCGCCACGCGGGCTTGGCGTCGCGGACAGTGAACAGGTGGACGGGCTTGCCGAGGGCTTCGGGGGTCGCCTCGGAGAACCAGTGGGCATCGTCGAGCACCCAAACCGAGCGTCCGTGGGTGCCGAGCACGACATCGGTGTCCCGTGGGTGCTGCTTGATGTCGTAGACGGGGACGGTCGGCAGGGCTTTGCCGTGGAGCTTGACCCATGTGGCACCGCGATCCATGGAGACGTAGGTGGCGTTTTCTGTGCCGCAGTACAGGACGTTCTCGTTGAACATGTCGTCACGGACGACCATCGTGCTCCAGCCCTTGGGCAGGTTGGAGGTGATTTCTTTCCACGATTTTCCGAAGTCGTCGGTGACCATCACGCAGGGATCCATGTCGTCTGAGCGGTGGCCGTCCAGGGTCATGTAGCACCTGCCTTCGGCGTGGGGCGATGCGTGGAGCCGGGACACGTAGCGTCCCTTGGCGGTAGCGGGGGTGACGTTGGCCCACTCCTTACCGTCGTTCTTGGTGACGTGGACGAGCCCGTCGTCGGAGCCGGCCCAGAGGAGTCCTTTGGTGAGGGGCGACTCGGACAGGGAGACGACGGTGCAATGGGTCTCGGCGTTGCTGCCGACGGTTGCCATTTTGTCCGGGTCCTTGGTGGTGAGGTCAGGGCTGATTTTTTGCCACTTTTCGCCCGCTTTGGTCAGGCGGAAGACGTTGTTGCCAGCGTGGTAGATCGTGTCCGGGTCGTGGGCGCTGACAAAGAAGGGGGAGTTCCAGTTGAACCGGTGTCGAGGCTCGCCTTCGCGGGCGTCTGGGATGATCCATCGGCGCTCGCCGGTCGCCAGGTCGATGCGGACGAGGTTGCCGCCCTGCCACTCGGCGAAGACGACGTCTTTGTTCTGGGGGTCGAAGTCGGCATGGAAACCGTCGCCCCAGTTGACGAACTGGACGTCGGCGTTGGTGAGACCGGTCTGGGGGACACGTTGGGCCTCGTCCTTGTCGGCCTCCATCCTGCCGGTGCTCGGCCACATCCAGGTTCCGTTGTCCTGGAGCCCGCCGATAATGCGGTAGGGGTCGGAGTCGTCGAGGGAGATGTTGTAGAACTGTCCGACGGCATGGGTGTTGAGGAAGTCCCACGTCTCGCCCCGGTCGAATGTCTGGTAGATGCCCCCGTCGGTGCCGATGACGATGTGGTCCGTGTCATCCGGATCGACTGCTATGGCGTGGTGGTCGGCGTGGAGCAGGTCTGCCCACCCTCCACGGAACGTCTCACCGCCGTCGTCGCTGACCTCGGTCGTCCAGCCCAGAAGGTAGACGCGGTTGTCGTCTTTGGGGTCGAACTTGACCTTGCTGAAGTAGAAGGCGCGGGGTGAGCGGTGGCTGAGCCTTCGCCAAGAATCTCCGCCGTCGTCGCTGCGAAAGACGCCTCCGCCGCGCATGCGGTCGTCGCGGATCGTGTTGCCGCCGTCTTCAGTGGACTCGACGACCGCGATCAGCTTGGACGTGTCGGCCAGGAACACATCGAGCCCGATTCGGCCGGTCTGCTTGGGAAGGCCCTTGGTGAGTTGCTTCCAGGTTTTGCCACCGTCGGTGCTTTTGAAGATGCCGCCCTTGGGGCCGCCGGACTGGAAGCTGTAGGCGGTCCGCAGCCGCGCGTACATAGCAGCGTAGACCGTGTCGGGGTTTTTGGGGTCGAGAACGACGTCGCAGCAACCCGTTTTGGAGTCGATGAAGAGGCACTTTGTCCAGGTTTTGCCGCCGTCGACCGTTTTGTAGACGCCTCGTTCTTCGTTGTGGCCCCACAGGTGGCCAAGGCCGGCGGCGAAGCAGACGTCGGGGTTGCGGGGATCGACGGCCAGACGGGGGATATCGTGGGTCTCGGCGAGTCCGCACTGGTTCCACGTTTTTCCGGAGTCGGTGCTGCGGTAGACGCCGTTGCCCCAGCTTGAGGAGTTCCGGCCGTTGCCTTCGCCGGTGCCGACCCAAACGACCTTGCCCTTGCCTTGCTCTTTACGGTCCTGCTTTTTAACGTCCTTTTCCCAGCCTGACCAGTCGGCGGGGGCGTCGCAGACAGCGACGGAGCCGATGGAGCACGCGACCTCGTTATCGAAGAGGGGCGTGAAGGTGGTGCCGTGGTTCTTGCTGCGCCAGACTCCGCCGGTGGCGTAGCCGACGACCATCGTTTTTGGATCGCCGGGGGCAAAGCACAGATCGCTGACGCGGCCTCCCATGATCGCTGGGCCGACGGACCGCCAGGGCAGCCTCTTGAGGTCGGATTCAGTCAGGACCCGCGTGGCGGGCTTTGCGCTCGTGGTCTTGGAAGGCATGGATTGGGAGTATACGCAGGTAACGCCCGATCGGGTTCCGCCGGTCAGCCCTTGATCTTGGGGAGCCTTTCTTCGATCTGGCCCAGGTGACGCAGGGCATGGACGTTGACGATCTCGATCGCGTCGGCAACGTTCATTTTGAAGAGCTTGAGGAAGGGGGTCCGGAACGGGACCTTGCAGACGTCTTTGCCACGGGAGCCATCGATGACGTCGAGGACGCCTTCGTGGGCGGCGATCCACTCATCGACCGTTTTGCGGGTGTAGACGGTCTTGGTCGGACGCATCGCTTTGGGCGCGGGCGCGTTCGATTCTGGCTGGCACGCCTTGATGATGACCTTGCCGAACCAAGTGT
>CAZGER010000049.1:0-8923 GCA_964524565.1 uncultured Chthonomonas sp.
CTGGCCGTGGAGGTGGAGGCTCCGCACCTTGGTCTTTTCGCCCAGGGGCAGAACTTCGCAGGGTTCGCCGACCTTGACCGAGCCACGGGACAGGGTGCCGGTGACGACCGTCCCGTGCCCGGTGCGAGTGAAAACCCGGTCGATCGGGATGTACCAGGGGCCGCTTTTCTCCACCGATTGGGCGCTTAGGGCAGCTGTGATCTCCTCTTTGAGCCTGTCGATGCCAAGCCCGGATTGGGCGGAGACCTCGACGACCGGTGAGCCCTGGAACTTCGTTCCGTGCAGGAGCTCGTCGACCTGGATCTTGACTAGTTCGACCATCTCGTCGTCGGCGAGGTCGCGCCTTGTCAGCGCGACGACCATCTGGCTCGTCGGGAGGAGCCGCAGGACCTGGAAGTGCTCTACTGTCTGGGGCATGACCCCTTGGTCTGCCGCGACGCACAGGGTGACGACGTCCACACCCATCGCGCCGACGAGCATGTTTGTGACAAAACGCTCGTGCCCTGGCACGTCGACGATGGACACCCTGCCGTGTTCGGGGAGGTCGATGTAGGCGAACCCGATATCGATGGTCAGGCCGCGTTTCCTTTCTTCGGGCAAGCGGTCGGCGTCGATCCCGGTCAGCGCCCTGATGAGGGTCGTTTTACCGTGGTCGACGTGTCCCGCGGTTCCAATCAGCTTCGCCATCTATGTGAGTGATAGTGTCACAGACGCGGCGTGTCAGGCGAGGCCCTGGTACTCCACGCACTCTTGGCGCCCGTCGCGGTCGACCCAAAGATGGAACGTCCCGGAGGTGACGCCTGCGCTGAAGTTCCCTTGCTTGTCCAGGGCCAGGACGACGGAGATCCGTTCCTTTGTGTGCGGCAGCCGTCGGAGCATGTACCTGGCGACCTCTTCGCAGGCTTCTTGGGGCGACATTCCCTGGCGCATGTTGGTGACTGCCCTGTGCGAGGCACTGACTTTCCAAAGGTCTTCGCCCATACCGGTCGCGCCGGAGCAACCCACCTCGTCATCGGCGTAGATGCCAGCCCCGACGATGGGCGAGTCACCGATCCGGCCAGGCATTTTGTAGGGCAGTCCGCTTGTGGAGCTTGCCGCGACGCAATGCCCGTCTTCGCTGGCCAGCATCGTGACGGTGTCGTGGGCTTGGTCGGGTGGCACAAGGTCTGTGACCGCGTGCACGTAGGCACTGGCCCGCTCGGGCGAGGCCAGGTACTCCTGGTAATGGCTACAAACCGTGGGGGTGAGGAGGTTCTGGGGAACGATCCCCTTTTGGATGGCGAAACGCCTGGCCTGGTCTCCGGCGAGCATCACGTGGGGGGTGTCTTCCATGACCATGCGGGCGACGGAGATCGCTGGGAGGATCCCGCGCAGGCCACAGACGGCGCCAGCCCCGAGGTTCCTGCCTTCCATGATCGAGGCGTCGAGCTCGATCTCGCCGTCGGAGTTCGGGAGCGAGCCCCGGCCGATCGCGATCAGGTTCGGGTCGTCTTCAGCGGCGGTGAGGCCAGCCTCGAGGGCATCGAGCAACGAGCCTCCGGAACTTGTTGCGACCCTGGCGGCCGCTAACGCGATCGGGCCAGGTTCTTTCCACGTAGCGACGACAGTGCGCATTCAGCGCAGATGTTACTGCGTGGCAAAAGGCTGCCTACTCCTCCGGTTCGTCCAGGTTGTCGATGTTGTGCATGCCCCAGTTGTCCACGTTTGTGGCGGGAGCGTTGGGGTTCAGGGTCTGGTTGAAGCGGAACCACTTAGCGTGGCCGTCGGCGAAGGAATAGTTGTTGCCTTCCATGTGCCTCCCCTTGTTGGCGGGGTCCGGGACTTGGGTGTCGGTCGCGATGTCGCCGATCTTGTAACCTGAGCCGTCGAGGAAGCCGCGTTCCCAGTTCCCGTCTGGGGCCGAGGGCCAGGGGTGGTAGTCAAAAAAGCCGATCCCCAAGTGACGCTCGGCAAACACGATCTGGCTGGCCGGCTGGGTGAACTGGGTGAAGACCGCACTGTGGGCAAAGAACCCGTTGATGAGGTAGTCGGTGCGGTACTTCTGCCAATCGAGGGCTGTGACCGGGTAGGGGAAGAGGGTCGGGTTGTCGGTCACGACAGGGTCGTGGAAGATATCGTTGTTCTTGATGTACGGTTGAAGGGGCTCGTACCAGGGGTACAGGTCCGCGATCGTTTGGGGTGGGGCAAGGTCGTGCTGCGTGGTCGGAGAGCGGTCGTCGTTGTCCGCCGCGTACATCATCATGCCCATGATGATCTGGCGGTGGTTGGAGAGGTCGACCGCCTTTTTTGCCGCGGCTTTCGCCCGGGCGAACACAGGAAAAAGGATGGCTGCCAGGATCGAAATGATCGCAATGACGACCAGGAGCTCGATGAGCGTGAATGCTTGCGCGCGCCTCATGTTGCACTAGTGTTGCACTATGCGACACCAGAATGCAACTTTGTTGCGACAATTCTTTTGGCCCGGAGATGCCCTTCAAGGCGGGAATACTCCGTCTCATGCCGCGAACCACAGACATGACGATCATCGGAGGAGGCCCTGTGGGGCTGTTCGCGGCGTTTTACGCAGGCATGCGCGGGATGTCGGTGCGGATCGTGGACAGTCTTTCGGAGCTTGGGGGGCAGCTGACCGCCCTGTACCCGGAAAAGTACGTCTACGACATGCCTGGCTTTCCTGCGGTCCTGGCGAGGGACTTGGCCCAGGGCATGGCCGACCAGGCCCTGGCGTTCAAGCCAGAGCTCGCGCTCGGCGAGACGGCCCAAAGCCTGGATAGGCAGGGCGAGCTCTGGGTGATCGGCACAGACACGGGCGCTTCCTACGCTTCCAAGACCGTCTTGATCTCTGCGGGGGCAGGGGCGTTTTCCCCGACCAGGTTGGGGGTCGAAAACGAGGCACATTTCGAAGGGAGGGGGGTCAGCTACGGAGTGCGCGACAAATCTGCTTTTTCCGGCAAGGACGTTCTGGTCGTCGGCGGGGGTGACTCGGCAGTCGACTGGATGTTGAACCTGCACGGGATCGCTGGCAGGCTGAGGCTGGTGCACCGCCGGGACGTGTTCAAGGCACACGAAGAGTCGCTCAACGAGATTGACAAGCGGGGGCTTGAAAAGCTGCTGTTCCGCGCCGTCGTGGAACTGCATGGGGACGATTGTCTGACCGGTGTCACGTTGCAGGACACAGTGACCAAGGAGACCGAGATGGTCGCTTGCGACGCTGTTGTTGTGAACATTGGTTTCAAATCGAGCCTTGGCCCGATCAAAGACTGGGGACTGGAGATCGATAAGAACCAGGTCGTCGTCGACCACCTTTATCAGACTTGCCTGCCGGGAGTCTTCTCAGTCGGGGACGTGGCCACTTACGAGGGCAAGATCAAACTGATCGCCACCGGTGTGGGCGAGGCGGCGACCGCTGTTTGCGTCGCCAAAATGCTCATAGACCCAGCGTCAAAGCTCTTTCCTGGGCACAGTTCCGACCTTTCGTTACCACATTAATACTAGGTTTAACCTGGTAAACATACTGGAAACATCTCGAAAGTTCGTGCGTTCTAACTTATTGGCATCACAATTGTTGATGTACTCACGGGTTCAAAGTTTTGAACTGAGAAGATCATCATGAAGGCTACATTCTTATCTCTCGGGGTTGTTCTTGGTGCTGTTGCGCAGGCTGCTACGCTCACACTGAACTTCGACACGTTGTACACCGGCTCGGCTCCGGCCGGCCCCGGCCCCTGGGCCACCGCTGTTTTGACCGACTCTGGCGCTGGCATGGTCGACATGACCGTCACCTGCCTCGCTACCGACCCGCGCGAGTTCCTCACCAAGCTGAGGCTGAACGTCGCGCCGAGCGTTTCTTCGGTGGCAACGTCCGTCCTGAGCGATCCTAACGGCTCGTTCATGTCGGCGAGCTACAGCCAGAACGGCTTTAACGATGCGGGCACGAAGTTCGACTACACGCTCGATCTCAAGTCCTCCACGGCCAACAGGCTCGGCGCGGGCGATTCGATCTCGGTGCGGCTCTCGGGCGCTGGCCTGGACGCGATGAAGTTCAACGTTCTTTCTTCTGGTGGGACGCCCGTGCTCGGATTGGCCCACATCCAGGGGATCAACGGCTACGATTCTGGCAAGTTGGCCGCGGTTCCGGAGCCTGCGACAATGCTCCTGGGCCTGCCCGCCCTTGCATTCCTTCGCCGACGGCGCGCGAAGGCCTAAGTCAAAGTAAAGCGTCCGGCACAATGCTGTGCCGGACGCTTTTTGTCGTTGAAATCGAGAGTTACTCGTCGGTTCCAGGGCTCTTTGCGTTGGACGGGCGGTCTGCGTCGGGAGCGATCTTCTCGGGACCACCAGAACCCTCTGTACCCTCCTGCGGTGTGCAGGCTCCAAGGAAAGCGGCGACGAGCGCCAGTGCCATGACTGAAAGGATCAGCTTCTTCATTGTTTCTTCTCCGTTCTTTGCTGAAAGCTGTTGGTTCCAGCAAAGCCTTCAGCAATATTGGCAGAAAAATAGTTCCCACGTAGGTGTACGGGCAACCATCGGGACCGGATCACATGCGGACAGGGGCTGAAACGCCCAGCAGTCTGAGTCCTGCGGCAAGCGTGTCCCGTGCCGCGGTGCAGAGCGCGACCCTTGCCGCGCTGAGCCCGGGCTGGTCCGGCTGGACCACCCTGCAATTGTCGTAGAAGGCGTGGTAGGTGCGGGCCAGCTCCAGTGAGTAGGTCGCGATCCGGTTGACGGAAAGGTCTTCAGCCGTGCGCGCGACCTCGCCGGGAAACTCGGCGATTTTAAGGATGAGCGCCCTCTCCTTGTCGTGGACGAGGAGCCCCGTGTCCGGTTCATTTGCGCCAGAACCGGGGTCGATACCTGCCTCCTTGGCTTTGTCCAGAACGGAGCAGATCCTAGCGTGGGCGTACTGGACGTAGAAGACCGGGTTTTCGTCGCTCTGTCGGGTAGCGAGCTCCAGGTCGAAGTCCATCGTCGTCTCGTGGTGGCGCATCAGGTAGAAGAACCGTGCCACATCGGAACCTGCCTGGAGCTTTTCTTCTTGCGTTCCTTCGGGGCGGACCTGCTCGCCGATCTCCGTTATGAGGTCGATGAGGGCGTAGATGTTGCCGTCCCGCTTGCGCATGGGCGCAGGCTGCCCGTCTTTGAGGAACCTGACGAGCTGGAAGATGAGGACATCCAGGTGGTCTTTCGCCCATTCAAGCGAAGCGCGGCACTGGTTGCGTTCTGGTACCGAAACGAACAGGCTTTCTTCGTGCTCGGTGAGGGGAGAGTCGTCGGCTAGGGGCTTGGCATGGTCGGCGTGGAGGGCGGCGACGACCGCCTGCAAGCGGCCGATGTAGCCGTGGTGGTCCGGCCCGAGGACGGTGACCAGCTTGTCCGCCGAGGTTCGGCGCAGGCTGACAGGACGGCTGAACTTGTCCTTGTGGTAGGCGACGTCGCTGGCGATGTAGGTCAGGCGTCCGTCTTTGCGGCGGAGCACGCGGTCCTTTTCGTCGCCGAACTTTGTGGATCGGAGCCACAGGGTCTGGTGGGTGCCCTCCGCGTCGTCATCGTCCGGTTGGTCCTTCTTGATAACGTCGGTCACGACGCCGCCTTTGGCGCGGACAACCTCGGTCTGGTAAGGGCCGGTGTCCGCCACCTTAATGTCCACCAAATGGTCGATCGCTTCTTTGACAGCTTCGGAATCGTGGAGTGACTGCTCGGAGAACCAGATGTTGAACTCAGTGCCAAACGCCTTGAGGTCGTTGTGCTGCGAGACCACCATGAGGGCGGAACAGACCTCGATCTGTCCAGTCAGCGAGAGCTTCAGGAAAGCTTTCTTGTCCTGTTGGACCTGCTTTTCGAGGTCGCTCAGGAGGTCCACCCTGGCCTGCCACAGACCGATGTTGTCCTTTGCGTGACCGTGGTGGAACTGGCCCAGGGCGCCTGGCTCGGGCAGGGCGAGCGACCTCACGGCTTCTGCCTCCGTCGAAGCCTTGCGCAGGAGGTCGTGATCCATGAGGGTGTGGGCCACGTCTTCGACATAGTCGCCCTTGTATCCGTTTTCTGGGACGGGCTTGCCTTCGATGATCGCCTTGACAGACTCGGCGAACAGGCGCATCTGCTCCGAGTTGACGCCATCGTTGATGTAGTACTCGCGGCAGACCGTGTGCCCGACAGCCTCCAGGACGTTGCAGAGCGCGCTTCCGAAAGCAGCGCCGCGTCCTGACCCAATGGTTATGGGGCCGTTCGGGTTGACCGAGACGAACTCGACGTTGATCGACAGGGGTTCTTCAGACTGGCTGGTGCCGAACCGCTCGCCTTGGTCACGAATACTCACCAAATGGTGGGCAACCCATGCAGGCCGCAACCGGAAGTTGATGAACCCTGGCCCGGCCACTTCGACGGACTCGAAAGCCTCGTTGCACCGGGGGTCGGAAGCGAGCGCCGCCTGGAGTGTCGCTGCGATCTCCCGCGGGGCGATCCCGGCCGTTTTGGAGGCGACCAGGGCAAAGTTTGTGGTGAAGTCTCCGTGGTCCCCGGCCTTGGGCGAATCGATCTGCACTGGGACGTTCAGGACCGTGCCGGGCAGGGCGCCGGCGCTTGCGAGAGAGTCGATGACGCGGCGGACGAGCGACGAGACGGAGGATCGGACCAAGGTTCACGGATTATCTCTTGAAAGGCCAGCGAACGTTAGGGCCGCTTGCCCCGGTCTGTACTTTGAGGGAGGTTTTCTGAGGGGGATGGCAAGTAGACACCGTTTTGGGACTACAATAGTCAGACGTCCGAGGCACGTTGGCCGTGGGAGGCGGTCTGCTGTGCCTAGCCCTATCATCCGAAAAGGTTGAAGGGTCAGGGAAAATCAGATCATATGGCATTGCAGCGGAAACCGATGACCCAGTACTTGGCTGAGCAGGGGCTCTTGACTGAAGAGCAGCTCAACGAAGCACAAAGAGTGCAACAGCAGACCAAAAACCCTGACCTTGGCCAGGTGCTCATGGCACTTGGTTTCGTGGGAGAGCGAGAGGTCACTGCGGCCCAGGCCCAGGAGCTGGGCTACGCCTTCGTAGATTTGGACAACGCCGCCCTGGAGAGCAGCGCGGTGAACGTCGTTCCGGACCGCATCGCCAAGCAGCACGGGGTCATCCCCGTCCGCAAAGAGGGCACCACCCTTTGGCTTGCGATGTCCAACCCCAACAACATCGAGGCAATGGACGCTGTCCAGTTCGCTTCTGGTTGCCGGGTCACGCCGGTCCTTGCCGTGCCGGGCGCCATTGAGGACGCGATCAAGCGCCACTATGGGTCGGCCAGCAACGGGGCGGCCGAGGAGTCATCTGCCGAGCCGACCGGCGAGGGCAACGCCAGGGCCGACATGCGGGCGATGATCGCCCAGGCCCAGGTCAACCGCGATGCCGACACTTTGCCGGACGACGAGGACGACGGCGCGGAGATGGCCGAGCAGGCCCCGATCATCCGCCTGGCGAACGCGGTCATCCAGCAGGCGATCCTCGACAGGGCCTCAGACATCCACGTTGAGCCGCAGGCCAGGGCCGTTAGGGTCCGGTACAGGATCGATGGTGTGCTTATGGAAGCCATGACGGTGCCCAAGAACCTCCAGGCACCGTTGATCTCCCGCCTGAAGATCATGGCGGACATGAACATCGCCGAGAGGAGGATCCCGCAAGACGGACGTATCGAGGTCCGGCACCAGAGCAAGGAGTTCGACCTCCGCGTTTCCAGCATCCCTACACCGTTCGGCGAAAAGATCGTCATGCGTATCCTTGACAAGGGCAACGCGATGATCGGCCTGGGCAAGCTGGGCTTTTCGAACGAGAACCAGGTCAAGGTCGAAGAGCTGATCAGCCAGCCCAACGGCATGTTCCTCTCCACCGGCCCTACCGGGTCCGGTAAGACGACGACGCAGTACTCGGTCCTGAACATGCTCAACTCGATCGAGAGGAACATCATCACGATCGAAGACCCGATCGAGTACCAGCTGGCAGGGATCAGCCAGGTCCAGGTGAACAAGAAGGCCGGTCTGACCTTTGGCACCGCGCTCCGCGCCTTCCTCCGCCAAGACCCTGACATCATCATGGTCGGCGAGATGCGCGACCTTGAGACAGCCGAGATCGCCATCGAAGCGTCGCTCACGGGCCACCTTGTCCTTTCCACGCTCCACACGAACGATGCGCCGTCGGCAACCCTTCGTATGATCGACATGGGCGTCGAGCCCTACTTGATCTCAGCGACGGTCATCGGTGTCATGGCCCAGCGCCTTGGCAGGCGGATCGACTCGAACCACAAAGAGCCGTACGAGGTGCGCGCCCTTGACCTGCGAAGATTCGGGTTCAAGGTCACGGACCCAGAAGAAAAGGTCCAGCTTTACAGGGGCATCCCGCACGAGGACAACCGCATGACTGGGTTCCGCGGCAGGACAGGCTTCCACGAGCTGATGATAATGAACGCGGAGATCGCGGAGATGATCGTGAGGCGGGCGCCGCTCAACGACATCAAGGAAGCATCCAAGGCGAACGGCATGAAAGAACTGCGCGAAGACGGGCTTGAAAAGGTCCTGGCCGGGGTCACGACCCCGGACGAGGTCATGCGCGTTGTCTTCACCGCCGGTTTTTGATCGGAGATTTCAGTACAGTAGACACAGAAAATGGAAAACAATCCTTACATGCCAGGCGGGGATGCCAGCGCTCCTCCCATGTCGCCCCCAATGGGCTCGGCTCCGCCCGAAGCCCCGTCGTCCGATGAGAAAAAGGTCGGCGCGCCCAAGGGCATCGAGGACCTGCACATTGACGAGCTTTTGCACATCGTCGTCGACCGGAACTGCTCCGACCTGCACATCTCCGTGGACTCCGAGCCGGTCATCCGCGAGGACGGCAGGCTCAAACGGCTGAACTACGACAAGTTCACGCCGCCGCAGTCCCAGCGTGTGCTGTA
>CAZGER010000050.1:0-8919 GCA_964524565.1 uncultured Chthonomonas sp.
CAAGGAGCGTGTAGGTTTTGTCGCTGAGGCGCACGTTGCTGCCGAGCAGGACGAAGGGCGCGGCGCCGAGCAGGAACGGCCAAGAAAGGCTCCAGCTGAACGCCTTTGCCTGGCGGTACATGACAAAAGCGATCGTTGCGACGATGACATTGAGCGTCAGGGCGGTGATCTGGACCTCGCGCTGGGGCAGGGTGGTGAGGGCGAGGAGGGCCAGGTACCCAGAGGCTCCGCCGTGGCCGACCAGGGCGTAGGTGAGGGCCACTGCCCCGATCACGATGGGCAGGTACGGCCCGGCAGGGTCAAGCATCGACCTTGAACCCTCTCCGTCCTCCGATCACTGCGAAGCACTGGAGCCCTTTGGCACGGAGGTTCCGGGCCACTGAAGCCGCCCTGAACCCGTGTTCGCAGACAATGCCGGTCCGCTCTGCCATGCGGGCAACCGACTCGATCTCCTCGATGCCGAGGCTCCAGGGGACGGAGGTCAGGCCGGGGATCTGTCTGACGTCGAGCGAGATGTCGATGACGAGGTCGCAGGAGTCCATTACCAAGTCCGGGCCGATGTAGAGGCTGGGTTCGCGCGGGCCGGATCCGCAGACCGGGCAGGCGGGATCCGCTTGCCGCTCAATGTGGCGGGTTCCGAGACCGAGGAGATCGACCATGACCAGGCTTTTTTGGGCTGGGCTGGGAATGCCGAGGAGAGCCTTGACCGCTTCTCCGGCTTGGAGGGCGCCGAGGACGGTGGCGGTCGGCCCGAACACGGCCCCGTCGCCGCAGTCCTCCACGCAGCCGTCTACTGGCTGGTTCGGCCACATGCAGCGGAGGCACCCGGCGCCTGAGGCTGGGGCGACCACGGTCAGGTGCCCCTCGAACCTGTAGAGGCTGGCTTGGACGAGGGGGACGCGCAGCTGGACGCAGGTTTCGTTGAGCAGGAACTTGGTGGCGAAGTTGTCGGAGCCGTCGACAACGAGGTCGTATCCACCGACGATCTCTTTGGCGTTCTCGGGGGTCAGGAAGGGGTGGGTCCGGACGACGGCCTGGGGGTTCTGCCTTTGGGCGTGGATGGCCGCGACCAGGGACTTGGGCCAGCCGACCTGCGATTTTGTGTAGAGGGTCTGGCGGGGGAGGTTCGTCAGACCGACCGTGTCCTCTTCTGCTATGCCGATCGTGCCGATCCCGGCTCCGGCGATGAGGGGGAGGGCGGCCGAGCCGAGCCCACCGACACCCACGACCAGGACGGATGACGCTTTGAGTCTCTCCTGGCCGCCGGTGCCTATCTGGGGCAGGGCCATCTGGGTGGCGTACTGGGCGTTGTCCTGGGTTGGGACAGGTTGGCACCCGAGCCATTCGGAAGGCCCGGTCTCGTAGTGTTCTTTCTTCCAGACGGGCAGACGGCGCTTGATCTCTTCGACGATCCACTGGCACCCGGCGAAGGCAGCCTCACGGTGGGGGGCGGCGACGGCGACAAGGAGGGCGGTCTCGCCGATCTCGAGGATGCCGGTGCGGTGGACGGCCTGGGCGTGGGTGAGGCCGAAGTGGTCGGCGGCTTCTTGGCAGACGGCGTGGCCTTCTGTCTCGGCCATTGAGGAGAACGCCTGGTATTCGAGGCGGAGGACATTTTTGCCGTCGTTGTGGTTGCGGACCTTTCCGTGGAAGGTGGCGGTCGCCCCGGCGGTCGGTGCGTCTGGCGTTTCGTGGACGATCGGGTCTTCTGTGAGCCTAAAGAGGATCATCCGCCTGCCACCGGTGGGATGAAGGCGATCTCGTCACCAGGCTGGAGGGTGTGGGACATGTCGACAAACCTCCCGTTGACGGCCGGTCTGACGAGGGTCTCTGGGAGGGAGACGCGTCCGGTTTCGAGCAGGTGGCGGTAGAGGTCGGCGGGGGTGGCGCCGTCGAAGGCGAGGTCTTCTGACTCGGTCCCTGCCTGCTCGCGGAGGATCGCGAAGTAGAGGACCTTGAGGTTCATGGCAGGCTCCAGGATATGGGGAGCACTGGCACCTCGTCGCCGACGTTCCAGGTGTCGCCGTCGGCCCGGAGCACCGCGAAGTGGTCGGCCCCCACGAGGCAGGTGGTCTTGTGGGAGGCCCGGCCGACGGAGGGGTAGAAGCCGCCTTTGGCAAGGGTGCCGGGGACGAACTCGGTTCGTCCGGGCTTTTTGGAAAGGGGGCTGGTGACGGGGGCAAACCTGGTGGTTGGCAGGGGATCCAGCCCCATCGCGGCGAGGATGGCGGGCCGCACAAACAGCTGGAACGTCACCAGGGCTGAGACGGGGTTGCCGGGGAGGGAGAAGACCTTGCAGCCGCCTATGACGGAGAACGTCACAGGCTTGCCGGGTTTGATCTTGACCCCGGAGAAGACCGTCTCTGCCCCGAGGCTGGCGAGGGAAGACTTGACATGGTCGTGGTCGCCGACGGAGACACCGCCAGAGGAGACGATGAAGTCGCTGGCAAGCCCGGCCGTGAGAGCGTCCACGACGGCTGAGGGGTCGTCGGCGACGTGGGAGGTCGTTGGGACGATCCCGAGGGACCCGAGGGCGGCGACGAGCGCGGGGGTGTTGGAGTCGTGGATCTCTCCGGGGGCAAGGTGGGTGCCTGGTGCGCGGGTCTCGGAGCCGGTCGTCACGATATGGACGGTCGGCACGGTGCGGACATCGACGGAACTGTGGCCCGCCGCGACGAGAGCGGCGATGACGGGGGGAGTCACCTGGCACGGCTGGAGGACGGTCTCGCCCCGCCGGGCCTCTTCTCCGGAGCGGCGGACGTTCTCACCGGCTGTTGCGGCGCGGGCGAAGGTGACCGAACGGCCGTCGGTGGTGGCGTCTTCTTGCATGACGACGGCGGCGGCGGATGCTGGCAGGGCCGACCCTGTGAAGACCCTGAGGGCGGTGCCTGGGGTGAGTTCGGTCGTCGGGGGGTCTCCGGCGGCGGTCTCACCGATGAGTGTGAGGGTGTGTCCGGCCTTCCCGCAGTCGTGGGCGCTGACAGCGTAGCCGTCCACGGCGGAGTTTGTCCAGGGCGGCATGTCGACCAGGGTGACGACGGGTTGGGTGATCTGTCTTCCGAGGCTTGCGGTGACCGGCAGGCGGGTAGTTCCGAGGGTCGGAACCCGTTCGAGGACCAGGCGGAGGGCTTCTTCGTACCCGATCGTCTTGTGGGGGCTAGACGTCATGGTCGCCCCCTTCCAGCACGTGCATGCCGTGGGTGACGTAGGGGAAAAGTGCGGCAAGTGCGTCGGCCACGGCGCTGGGTGAGCCTGGAACGGCCACGATGACGGCGCGGCCGACAGTCCCCGCGACCGGTCTGCCGAGCATCGCCTGTGGGTAGCGGTCTAGGGCGTAGGAGAGGATCCTGTGCTCGACACCGTGGAGCCTGCGTTCGAGGAGGGGGAGGATTGCTTCTGGGGTCGTGTCGCGCGGCCCGAGGCCGGTGCCTCCGGAAACGAGGACAAAGTCGGAGGACGCGGCGGCGGCCTGGACAGAACCGGAGACGGCGGGCGGATCATCGGGGACGACGACGGAGGAGACGTGGCTGCCTCCTTGGTCGGTCAGAAAAGTCTTGGCAAGGTCTGTCGTGTTGTCTTCTGATTTGCCAGCCGCGCACCGGTCGGAGGCGATGACGATGGAGAACGTGAACGATTGGGGCAGGGCGAACTGCGACTTTCCGCCTGTCTTTTTGAGCAGCCGGACGGAGTGGATCTCGATCGTGTCATCGACCGGCTTGAGCAGGTCGAGGACGTTGAGGGCGGCGACGGCCGCGGCTGTCAGGGCCTCGATCTCGACGCCTGTTTTGTAGACGGCCTTGACGTGGGTCCGGACGACGACCTCTGTCTCACGCAGCTCGAACTCCACGCCCACGAAGTCGATTGGGACGGGGTGGCAGTAGGGGACGATCTGGGCGGTGGACTTGGCGGCCTGGATCGCCGCGACACGGGCGACTGGCCGAGGGTCGCCTTTGGGGGCCTTGCCATCGTGGATGAGCCTGACGGACTCGGGTTTGAGACGAACGATGGCCTCGGCGGTGGCCTCGCGCAGACTCGGTCCTTTTGCGGAGACATCCCGCATGCCGTCAGCCACCGATCGAAACCATCTCCTTGTTCCCGATCTGGACGAGGTGGGTGAGGTCCGGGTGCCCGGCCCACTTGGTCTTGAGTGTCTCGCGGACGATCTTGGCCAGGTCGGCGTCGGTCGCTCCGTCCCGCATGGGGTCGCGCAGGCTGACCTCAGTGGTCGAAAAGAGGCAGGTCCGGAGGGCGCCGGTCGCGGTGACACGGAGCCTGTCGCACCCGCCGCAAAAGCTGTCTGTCATCGAGGTGACGAAGCCGACGGTGCCGGCAAACCCTTGGACGCTGAACTCCTTTGCGACGTCGGAGGGTCGCCCGGGCAGAGGTTCCAGGTCGTAGACCTGCCCGATCGTCTCACGCATGCGGCGGTAGGGGACGAGTCCGGCCTTTGTCCAGCGGTTGCCCAGGAACGGCATGAACTCGATGAACCGGACGGCGACCTTTTTTGTCTCGGCGAGGGCGACGAAGTCAACGAGCTCGTCGCTGTTGACGCCTTCCATGACGACGACGTTGACCTTGACCTGGTCGAAGCCGGCTTCGAGGGCGGCTTCGAGCCCTGCCAGGACTTTGTCCAGGCAGTCGCGCCGGGTGATCTCAAAGAACCTGTCCGGGCGGAGGGAGTCGATGCTCACGTTGACCTGCTGGAGCCCGGCCTCGCGGTAGGCGGGGGCGTGCTCTGCCAGTGTGGTTCCGTTGGTGGTCATGGCCAGGGTTTTGATGTCCTGGTTGGAGGAGAGGCGTTCGATGAGTGTGGCGAGTCCTTTCCTGACGGTGGGTTCGCCCCCGGTCAGGCGGACCTTGTCTATTCCGAGGTCTGTGAAGACGCGGACGAGCCGTTCGATCTCTTCGAGCGTCAGGACGGCGTCCCTGGGTTGCCACTCGATGCCGTGTTCGGGCATGCAGTACCGGCAACGGAACCCACACCGGTCGGTGAGGGACAGTCGCAGGTATCTGTGCACCCTGCCAAAGCTGTCCACGAGCGTATCGGGCACCAAGAAATAGTGTACTGGACCAAGCTTGTGGGATTATGACGCTGGTCATAGCAGGGCCGAATGGAACCTGCGATCCTGCCGGACATGAGTGAACGGTCGACCGCTAACCGCGTCTTGTTCATGAACACACTGGCATTCACGATCTGTTTTGCCGTTTGGACGCAGTACGGGGTGTTGGTCACATTCCTTGTGGACCACGCCTACCTTAAGATCGACAAGGCGCAGATCGGCTGGTTGATCGGCATCCCAGTCTTGTCGGGGTCGGTGCTCAGGCTGCCTGTCGGCCTTTTGACGGACCGGTACGGTGGAAAGCCCGTTTATCTGGGGGTGATGCTGTTCTCGGCCCTTTCTCTGGTGGTGACAGCAACGGCCAAGGACTTTTCGGGCTTCTTGTTGGGCGGTTTGTTGTTCGGCACAAGCGGTGCGTCTTTCGCGGTGGGGATCGCTTACTCGTCGGTGTTCTTCCCCAAGAAGAGCCAGGGCACTGCCCTCGGCGTTTTTGGCATGGGCAACGCGGGGGCGGCCCTGACGACCTTGCTGGCCCCGACGTTACTGGCGAACTTCACAAACAAGGGAGAGAACATTGAGGGTTGGCGGGCCTTGCCTGTCACTTACGCGGTCGCCCTGTTGGTGATGTGCGTGGTCTTTGCCCTGTTCACGACGAACAAGAAGGTGGAGGGCGCGGCGCAGCGGACGATCGGCGACATGCTCACGCCGCTCAAGGACGTTCGCGTGTGGCGGTTCGGGCTTTACTACTTTCTGGTCTTTGGGGCGTTTGTCGCCTTGGCCCAGTGGCTTGTCCCGTACTACCTGAACGCCTACGGCATGTCTTTGGCGATGGCCGGCATGATGGCCTCGATCTTCTCTCTGCCTTCTGGTGTGATCCGGTCGCTGGGCGGCTGGGCGAGTGACAAGTTCGGCGCCAGGACGACCATGTACTGGGTGTTGAGCAGCTGCGCCGTCTCGTTCGCGCTGCTGATCGCGCCGAGGATGGACATCACGTCGCCGGGGCAGGGTGTGATGGCGGACAAGTCCGGTACGGTGACCTCTGTCTCGGCCCAGGAGGTCCGCGTCGACGAAAAAGCCTATGCGTTGAAACTCAGGCCCGCGACAACGGGCGGGGTTGCGGACGAGGGGGCGATCGTGTTCCCAACGTTCACGACATGGCAGGAGCCAGCGGTGAAGGTGGGCCAGCAGATCAAGAAGAAAGAGATCTTGGCCAGGGGCGTCACCCATGTGTACTTCCAGGCGAACGTGTGGATATTCACCGGCCTGGTTTTCTTTGCCGGGATCATGATGGGTATCGGCAAGGCGGCTGTGTACAAGCACATTCCGGAGTACTTCCCGAACGATGTCGGCGTCGTCGGGGGCATTGTCGGGGTGCTTGGCGGCCTCGGGGGCTTCTTCTGTCCGATCCTGTTCGGGATGTTCCTGAAAGGGACCGGCCTGTGGACCTCGTGCTGGCTGTTCCTTGCCGTCATCAGCGTGATCTGCCTGGTGTGGATGCACACTGTGATCCTGCGGATGACCAAGGGCATGACGCCATCTAACTAGTATTGTCCGAGTTATGACGGCTGTCATGTCGCAGGTTTGACTTAGTTCCCACACTTTCCACTGGAGACCATTCATGTCAGACCACAGTAAGGGCGACGCAATCCTGGACTGGCGACCAGCAGAAGAAGAGTTTTGGGAATCTGAGGGCAAACGGATCGCATGGAAGACCGTCTGGGTGACCACGTTCGGGCTGATCCTGAGCTTTAGCACCTGGTTCATGGTCAGTGCGATCTTGGTGAAGCTCACGGGGATCGGGTTCAAGTTTTCCAAGCAAGAGCTGTTCTGGCTCAACGCGATGCCGGGCCTTTCCGCCGGCACCCTCCGCATCGTCCACACCTTTTTGATCCCTGTCTACGGGACGCGGAAGGTCGTTTCGGTCTCGACGCTTTTGCTGCTGGTGCCGGCGATCGGCTGGGGCATGGCGGTCATGAACCCGAACACGTCTTACGGGACGTTCTTGTTGCTCGGGTTCCTTGCCGGATTTGGCGGTGGCAACTTCTCGTCGTTCATGCCGAGCACCTCGTTGTTCTTCCCTAAGCGGTTGCAGGGCACGGCCCTTGGCATCCAGGCAGGGATCGGCAACTTTGGTGTGAGTGTCGCGCAGTTCTTGATCCCTGCGGTGATCGGGATGTCGATGGTGGGTTCTGGCCAGACCTTTTCGGACAAGGGCCAGACGAAGACGATCTATCTGCAGAACGCGGCGTTCATCTGGGTTCCGTTCGTGGCGGTGGCGGCGATCGTCGCCTGGTTCATGCTGCGCAGCGTGCCTGTCCAGGCGAACTTCAAAGAGCAGCTGGACATCTTCAAGGACAAGCACACCTGGTTCATGACCAGCCTGTACATCATGACCTTTGGTTCGTTCAGCGGGTTTGCGGCGGTCTTTCCGCTGCTGATCAAGGAGACGTACACGAAGTTCCCGGACGGGCCGGACCCGCTCAAGTTCGCCTTTTTGGGGCCTCTTGTAGGGGCGGTCGTCCGGGCGTTGTTCGGGCCGATCGCGGACAAGTTCGGCGGTGCGCGGGTGACGGCGTTCTCGGCGGTGGGTCTGGTCGTTTTCAGCCTGTTGGTGACGCAGTACACGCACCCAGAGGGTCTGGAGTCTTGGAACGGGTTCCTGCTGTGCATGCTCGGCCTGTTCTTCTTTAGCGGTGTCGGCAACGCGAGCACGTTCAAGCAGATGCCGATGATCTTCCCGCCGCGCCAGGCGGGTGGCGTCATCGGGTGGACCTCGGCGATCGCGGCTTACGGCCCGTTTGTGTTCAGTGTGCTCTTTGGGGCGCTCATCGCAAAGTCGGGCCACGGGACGATGTTCTTTTACGGCGCGGCTGTGTTCTACGCGTTCAACCTGGTGTTGAACTGGTGGTACTACATGCGCAAGAACGCCGAGCGTCCCTGCTGAGTGTTGGCCTAGGGGCAGAGTCCTCTTGCGATCTCGCGCAAGAGGACCGGGTCCCGGACCGTGACGATGTGCTGGTCCGTGACCACGAGGTTGGCCTTTTCCCACTTGCTCATGACGCGAATGCAGGTCTCGACGGTGGTCCCTGCCAGTTCGGCGATCTCCTGTCTGGTGAGGGGGTAGGTCAGGCGGACGCCGCCTTTGTTGCCTGTCCGGCCGAACTTGTCCATGAGCACGCACAGGACATGGGCGACCTTTTCTTCGACACTGGCGCTGACGACGATGGCGAGCATCTCGTGCGCCTGGGTGATGCGGGGGGCGATCGATGCGACGATGCGCTTGGCGTGGGACGGCTGGCTGGTGAAGACGTGCTTGGTGGCGTCGGCGGGGATGTTGAGGACGCAGCTGTCTGTGAGGGCGATGGCGGAAAGGGGGAAGGGTCTTCCTTCCAGGACAACGATGAGTCCCAGGCACTCGCCCGGGCCGAACACCTCCATCGTGACCTCCCTGCCTTTGCTGGTGGCCTTGCACATCTTGACGATGCCCTGGCCGACGATCGAGAAGAAGTCCGCGTGCGCCCCTGCCAGCCAGATCGGGGCTCCACGGGGGACGGTGCGGAACCTGGCGACAGCGACCATCTCTTCGATGGAGGATGGCGGCAGGTCGGTAAAGAGGTCACACCCGGCGATGATCTGTCGCCGGTCTGATGGGTCGCCGGTCCAAAGCTCAGGGTTTTTCAAGCTGGATATGATCCGAATCATAGCGCAATTTGCGCGGCCGGGCGATAGTTGACCTGTGCGCTTGAGTGCGCACCGGAGTTCATAGCATTGGCAACGCGACACTCGGTACCAGGTCGATACGGTTCGACCGCGGCCCCCGGCAAGACCAGGGTCGTTAGGACGACGGACAGTCCGAACT
>CAZGER010000051.1:0-5274 GCA_964524565.1 uncultured Chthonomonas sp.
GGATTGGATCATCAAACACCGCGGCAAATGGCGCAAAGCGCGGCAGCAGGCCGCCGCCGCGGCCGGCGCCCAATAGTCTCTCCCTGGAAGTCCGGATTCTGTGATCGCCATCTATCGGAGCCTACTTTCTTTTTTCTAAATGCCTGAACCCAAACCGCTTCTCACGCCCGCAGTTGTCAACCGCGCCCTGGAACGGATCGCCGCGGAAATAGCGGAACGAAATGAGACCCACCGGGAGGTCGTGGTGGTGGGCGTGAGGGGTGGCGGACTCGATCCTAGCCAGTTCGGCGTCGCTGTAGAAGAACCCGTGGGTGTCGGGGCCGTGGTCGTGGTGCCCGTGGTCGTCGTGGGAATGGTCTTCGTGGTGGTCGTGGGCGGGGCCTTCGGGGGCGAGTTTCCACCGCTCTGGACCGCTGAAGAACGTGAGCATCGTCATCCTGGTCATGTAGGCGGCGGTGAGGACGGCGACCGCGAGCCCGACCCAGAGGACGATCTGGCTGACCGGGTAGCCAGCCAACTCGACGTGGCTACCATAGGCCTGGTGGAGGATCTCTTCTTTTGAGAACGCGCCGCTCATGAACGGGAAGCCGGCGATGGCGAGCCACCCGACCAGCATCGTGGCGCTGGTGATGGGGATGTACTTGCGGAGGTTGCCGTAGTTCCTCATGTCCTGGTTGTGGGACATCGCGTGGATGACGGCACCGGAACCGAGGAAGAGGAGCGCTTTGAAGAAGGCGTGGGTGGCGACGTGGAAAATGCCGACCCAGTAGGCCCCGACACCGCACGCGATGAACATGTAGCCCAGCTGCGAGACGGTTGAGAACGCAAGGACCTTTTTGATGTCGGTCTGGCCGAAAGCGATGAGGGCACCGACCAGGGCGGTGACGGCACCTGTCACTGCGACGAACGCCGCGGCTTGGGGAGCGGCGACGAAGAGGGGGGACATCCTGTTGAGCAGGAACACGCCCGAGGTGACCATTGTCGCAGCGTGGATGAGCGCGGAGACCGGGGTCGGGCCAGCCATCGCGTCCGGCAGCCAGATGTAGAGGGGGAACTGGGCGGACTTGCCCATCGCCCCGACAAAGAACAGGAGCGCGATGATGACCAGGGCTGTTTGGTCGTAGTAGCCGAGCAGGTTCTGGATCTGGGGAAGGAAGACGTCGTAGCTGAAGAGGCGATGGTCGGAGGTCTCGATGTTGCCGGCGAAGGCGGCCATCATCGCCATGAGGCCGAACATGCCAAGGCTGAGTCCCCAGTCGCCGACCCGGTTGACGATGAACGCTTTGTTGGCCGCCCTGGCGTTGTTGAGGTCTTTGTACCAAAAGCCGATGAGCAGGTAGGAGCAGACGCCGACCCCTTCCCACCCGACGAACAGGAGGACAAGGTTGTTGCCCATCACCAGGAGGAGCATGGCGGCGACGAACAGGTTCAGGTAGGTGAAGAAGCGGCTGTAGTCTTTTTCTTCGGCCATGTAGCCGGTCGCGTAGAGGTGGATGAGCGCGCCGATGCCGGTGACGATGAGGACCATCGTCATGGAGAGGGTGTCCACCCTGAGTTCGAACGGGACGGAGAGGTTTCCGACCGTGATCCACTGGAAGAGGGTCACGATGTGCGCCTTGCCGGGGTTCTTGGCCAGTTCTTGGGTGATCATGCCCCCGAGGGCAAAGGAAGCGGCGATCGGCGCGACGGCCAGGGCTCCCATGACCCAGCGCCCGAGTTTGGGACCGAGGTTGTCGATGACGATCTTGCCGGTCAGGCTCTGGACGAGGAAGCCGATGAGGGGGAGCAGGAAGATCCACCCGACGAGGTCGAACACTTTCTCACCCATTGTCAGCCCCTGAGACTCCCCATGTCGTCTACGTCCACCTGGTTGCGGTGTCTAAAGATGCCCATGATGATGCCAAGCCCGACGGCCACTTCCGCTGCGGCGACGGCCATGACGAAGATGACCATCACCTGCCCGTTCATCGCCGCTGTCACGGCGTCTTTTTGGGCAAGGCTCGGTTGCGGGTAGGCGGCAAAGCTGAGGAAAGAGAGGTTGACGGCGTTGAGCATGAGCTCGATGCACATAAAGACCACGACCGGGTTCTTTCGGATGACGACGCCGACGCTGCCGGTGACGAACATGAAGAGGCTCAGGGTGAGCCACCAACCGAGCGGGATGTCTTGGAAGACCGAGCCTCCGACGGCGAGGGGCAGCACGTTCAAAACCTCCTCTTAGCAAGCATGATGGATCCGACGATCCCCACCAGCAGGAGGATCGAGACGATTTCGAACGGCCAGACAAAGTCGGTGAAGAGGACCTTGCCGATGGCTTGGGGCGTGCCGTATGTCCTGTCGAAGACCTGTCCGGACTGCTGGAGGGCCGGGAAGGCGACTTGGCTCGCGAGGAGGGCAAAGAGTCCGAGTGCCAGGATTGCGACGATCATGAACCTTCCCTCTTTCAGTTGTGGCTTGTCGGCGGAGCTGTCTTGGCTTGACCGCAGGATCATGACGACGAAGAGGAACAAGACCATGATGGCCCCTGCGTAGACCATGATCTGGCTGATACCGAGCATCTGGCTGCCGAGCATGAAGTACATCAGGCCCAGGCAGAAGAAGTTCGCAACCAGGGCAAGGGCAGCCCGCACTGGACTGTGGAGGAGGACGACACCGACCGCTCCGAGGGCGGCGATCGTTGCCATGAACAGGAAGACCAGTTGGTTCGGGGTCACTGCGCGGCCTCCTTTTTAGCGGAAGGGTCCACGAGCATGACTGTCCGCTCTTCGATGGGGGTTTTGGACCTGGTCGTTGCGGAGAGGATGTTCAGGTAGAGGACTATGGCCGCCACGAACGCCGCTCCGCCCGCGACGAAGCCTCCGGCGGGGCCATAGAGACTGGTGAAGACGATCCAGATCCCCACGATGATGAAGTTGGCGACCCCGAGCGGGAGGAGGGTCTTCCAGCCCAGGTTCATGAGCTGGTCGTACCGTAGCCTTGGGAGTGTGGCCCGGAGCCAGATGAAGAAGGTGATTCCGCCAAAGCACTTGCCGATGAAGGCGATGGGGGCGAGCCAGTAGTTGGCCCCGTCCATGAAGCGGAAGAAACCGTTGCCGAAGAGGGCGTTTTCTGCCAGGTACTCCCAGTTGACGGGGAGGATGTTGTAGCCGCCGAGGAAGAGTGTGGCGAACACCCCGCTGAAGATGAACATGGCGGCGTACTCACCCATGAAGAAGACAGCGAACTTCATGGAGGAGTATTCGGTGTGGTAGCCAGCGATGAGTTCGTTTTCTGCTTCTGGGAGGTCGAAGGGTGCGCGGTTGGTCTCGGCGATGACCGCGATGAGGAAGATGACACCGGCAATGAACCCGAACGGGGTGAGGATGAACCAGTTCTGGCCGCCTTCGACCGCTCCCCATAGGGGCTGTTCTTGTGCGCTGACCATTTCGGAGAGCCTCATGCTTCCGGTGGCCATGACGATCGCGGCGACGGCCATGGCCATCGCGAGTTCGTAGCTGATGAGTTGTGCGGCGGCGCGGAGGCCGCCCATGAGGGAGTACTTGTTGTTGCTTGCGTAGCCAGCCAGGACGACTCCATAGGCTCCCAGGGAGGAGATCGCGAGGATGTAGAGGATGCCGATCTCGACGTCGGCGACCGGTGTCAAGTACTGGTAGAGACCGTAGTTTGGCCCCCAGGGAAGGGTCGCGGCGAGGGTGAACGCCGGGAAGAGGGCCACGGCCGGAGCCCAGAAGTAGATCTTTCTATCGATGGCGGAGGGGGTGATGTCCTCTTTGAGGAACAGCTTGAGGCCATCGAGGAGCGGTTGGATGAGTCCGAACGTGCGGACCTGCCTTCCGGCCAGGGCCTTGATGGGGAACCTGTCGCTGAAGGTGATTGTGCCGCTGCGGTTGGGCCCGATGCGGTCTTGCATCCAGCTGAGGAGCCTGCGTTCCCACCAGATGAGCGGGGGCACGATTGCCAGGAGGACGACGAGGACAAAAACGGCTCGGAAGAGGCCCAAAAGCAATGGCGCCTCATGGCTCAGCCGAATGAAGTAGTCCGCTACCAAGTCTGCCTCACTTTACCCATGCTTCCGTGCCTGGTCACTTGAGATCGGGCCATGCCTTTGACAAGGCCGATGGATCGAACGCCGTCTCCTTTTGCGGCAACAAGTAGCCCGCCTCTGGCAGGTCGTTGAACGAGACTTGGCTGAACGCCGGGACTGTGGCGGAGATCCTTTCCATGACCTCGGCTGCGCTGAATGGTGCGGTGCCGGGTTTGAGCCGGTCGGCGATCTCTGCGAGGAGCTTCCATCCGGGTTTAGCCTGGCCGGGTGTGGGCAGGACCTGCCTCATTTTTTGGACGCGGAACTCGCTGCTCGTGTAGGTGCCGTCCTGTTCGGCCGGCAGTGCGAGCGGCAGGATGGCCGAGGCATAGGCCGCGCTGGAGCCTGGCAGGGCCGCGATGTAAACCAGGGTCTCGACCGATTCGAGGGCGTTTGCGGCGAGGGTCGCGTCTTCGAACTGGTCGATCGGGTCCGCTCCGATGAGGAGAAGGGTCTTGGTCTTGCCGCTGACGCAGGACTCGAGGATCGCCCTGGTGCCATTGGAGGCTTCGGCCGGTACGAGCCCCAGCTCGTGGGCACCGGCGGTGTTGCACGCGTTTCCGAGGTGGTTGTGGGCCTGAGCGAGGGCCGCGGCGGCTCCGCTCAAGACTGTGTGCGCTGTTCGGCCGTCGGTCGAGGCGAGGAGGGAGTGGGTGGTTATCGTTGCGACGTTGGTGCCTTTGAGCACCTCGGCGGCGGCTTTGACATCGGTCTCTGAGAGTCCGGCGGCCTTGCACGCCTGGGAGAATCCGACGCCTTTTGCGGCATCGACGCCACAGGCAGAAGCCAGGGCTGCGGCGGCCTGGTGAGCCGAACCAGGGTTGTAGCGCAGAACGACGTGGGCAAAGGAATCGGCGTCAGTCGGGGCGTCGCTGGCCACGACGACCTTCATTCCCCGTTTGAACCAGCCCTTGCGGACGCGGAGGAAGGCCATGGGTTGCTCGTCGGCCAGGGAGGTCCCGAAAACGAGGACGGCGTCTTGGTGTTCCAGGTGTGAGAGGGGGATCCTTCTGGCCGCGCCGAAGCGGTTCTCTGGCAAGTCTGAGGCCGAGACCCCGCTGGCGCTTGAGCCTTCGGGCGCGGGCCGCTACCTGAGCGATGGTGAGGCCGCCGGTGGCGTCGATATAACGCGGCAACGATTGCATGACGCGGCTGACATCGACAATGCGGTGGAATCCGTCTTCGGTTAT
>CAZGER010000051.1:5284-8833 GCA_964524565.1 uncultured Chthonomonas sp.
CCGCTGGCGGACATGCGGCAATCGAGGAGGCTGGAGCCCGCGACGTCGCGGACGAGGCGGACGGCCTCGGCGATCGTTTCGTTACTCAGGGAATCGCTGACGATGGCGGCGACACTGCCGTTTTGGACCGCGGTCGTGACGAAGTCGCTCGCCTCTCCCCATGTCGCGGGTTCAAACGAGCCGCCGTTGCGGAGGAAGGGGGACTTGATCCGTTCCGGATCGTTGTAGAAGTCGTAGCCGAACTTGCAGCGGTCGGCGGTCCATTCTTCGTTGACGTCCTCGTTTGTCCTGCCGTTGACGCGGACGAGTTTTCCGGCGCGGTGGTCGATCCAGATGTTTGTGCCGCAGGGCGTGAGGGTGCAGACTGCCGGGCCGGTCTCGAGGTCCCACGGTCTTGCGCGGAACCTGTACTTTGCGTTTGTGAGGGCTCCGACGGGGCAGATCTCGATGACGTTTCCGCTGAATTTGGACTCAAAATCGGTGAGTTTGAACGTGGAGGGCTGCATGTCTGCGCCGCGGAACCGGAAGGCGAGCTGGCTGTCGCCGGAGATTTCTTCGGTGAACCTGACGCAGCGCCCGCACTGGATGCACCGTTCCAGGTCCAGGGTGACGTACTGGCTGAGCGGGAACGCCTTTGGCAGGTGCCGTTTCATCTCCAAGAAACGGCTAGTGGACGGCCCGTAGGCCATTGTGTTGTTCTGGAGCGGACATTCGCCGCCCCTGTCGCAGATCGGGCAGTCGAGGGGATGGTTGGTGAGGAGGAACTCCAGGACGCCCTTGCGGTCCTTGTGGACCGCTTCTGACTCTGTGATGACGACCATGCCCTCGCTGGCAGGGAGGGTGCAGGCCGCTTGCGGCTTGGGCATCATCCTGACGGAGCCGTCTTGCTGTCGGAACCCGACCTCAACGAGGCACATGCGGCACATCCCGACGGGTTTCAGACGTGGGTGGTAGCAGAAGACGGGGATTTCGCCGCCGATCCTTTTGACCGCCTCGACAATCAGCTCTCCTTGAGCGACATCAAGTTCGATCCCGTTGATTGTGAGCTTGACTGTTTGTCCCTGGGCGATCGATGCCATGTGCGAATCCGTTCTACCTTGCGGCGGCATTCGCGTTGTTACCCGAAACGGGGTGGTCGTTGCAGGGTTCGGTGCCCACGAATGGGCTTTCGGTCGGTCTGTTAACCTATCGCTTTGGTCTGGCGACGGTATATTGTCTGCTCACGAGCCGTTAGCTCAGTCGGTAGAGCAACGCCCTTTTAAGGCGTGGGTCCTGGGTTCGAGTCCCTGACGGCTCACCACTTCAGTCCTTGATGTGGTGATCTGGCGCAAGCCGGTCTTATTCGTCCTCGATGAGGTACTCGGCGATGAGTGTCGCTGTGTCCTTGAGGGCGTCGACGTGGGTCCTCTCGTACCCGTGGGACGTGTCCACCCCCGGCCCGATGAGCCCGACCTGGGCCGTGCCGCCAGACCTCCAGTATGCGGAGCCGTCGGAGCCATAGAACGGATAGACGTCGGTTTTGAGGTCGATGCCCTCGCGCGAGCCGATCGCCAGGAGCTTGTCGGTGAGGGCCTTGCTGTAGGGGCCGCTGCTGTCTTTGACGCAGACGCTGCAGTTGTGCTCCGTTCCTCGCAGGCCGGTGCCGATGCATGCCATGTCGAGGACGACGAGCTCGCTCAGGTTGTCGGGCAAGCCGTCCATGCCTCCGTGTCCGACCTCTTCGTAGTTGCTGACGAGGATGTGGGTCTGTTGCGCGGGGCTGACACCTGCCTGGGTCATGGCCCTGATCGCTGCGACGGCGCAGGCGACGCAGGCTTTGTCATCGAGGAACCTGGACCGGACGTATCCGGACTGGCTGTGCTCGAAGCGCGGGTCGAAGGCGACGAAGTCACCGACCTCGATCCCGAGGAGGCGTGTCTCTTCAGCGCTGGTGGACAGTTCGTCGATGCGGACCTCGAGGTTGTCGGCGTCGCGGACGGCGGACCTGGCGTCCTTGTTGACGTGGACCGCGCCATTGGAAAGGACGATGGATCCTCGGACGCCAGCGCCCTTTCTGGTGTGGACAGTGACGCCCTCGCTTTCGACCGACGGCCACATGACGCCGTTTAGGGCAGACATGCGGAGTCGTCCGTTCGGTTTGATCTCAGCGACGATCGCGCCGAGGGTGTCCACGTGGGCGGTGAGGGCCCTGGGTTTTGAATCACGCAGCCCCTCGATGCGGGCGACCAGGGCACCTTTGGTGGTGCGGAAGGTCGTCACCCCCAGGCTCGCCAGTTCCTGCTCGACAAACGCGACCGCCCAGTCTGTGTCGCCTGTCGGGCTCGGGGTTTCGATGAGGTCCCTCAAGAACGAGACCATGCCATCCACGTCGATCTGGAAACGAGCCATTTCGACATTTTAGCCCGCAGGCTAGGGGCCAGGGTTT
The DNA here is from genome assembly GCA_964524565.1 of uncultured Chthonomonas sp. Taxonomy (GTDB): domain Bacteria; phylum Armatimonadota; class Fimbriimonadia; order Fimbriimonadales; family Fimbriimonadaceae; genus UphvI-Ar2. Next base: position 7,710 of record CAZGER010000051.1, read on the forward strand.
TGGGCGCGGGAGACGGCCCGCTCGACGGCCTCGGTCGCAGAGCCGTGGAGGGTGGCTTTGGCGACGAAGGGCTCGGTCTGTCCGCCTGAGACGCGGGAGCCTGAGACCAGGACCTCGTCGGAGTCTGTCCCGGCGAGGAAGATCGCGTCGCTCGCGACGACGGACTTGCCAGCGACGGCGGATATCTGGTGGAGGTAGTCCGACCAGTTTTGGGGGATGGGTTCTGCCTCGACCAAATCTTTGACCACCGACCCTGGCTTGGAGGCCAGGCATGTGCGGCTTGCAAGGTTGATGAGGTTGTCGAGTGTCGCGGCCACGTGGTCGCGGGAAGGCTCGATCGTGCGTTTACCGCCGGAGACGCCGTATGCAAACCCGACCTCTTCGGGCATTCCCGCGACGACGAACTGTCGGTCGGCGATCTTGAGGAGCATGGCCTCAACCTCTGCGGGCTGGCGCGTCGTGCCAATGGCGAACTCGTCGCCCCCGTACCGGACGAGGACGTCGCGGACCGGGTCGATGAGGCCCTTGAGGAGGTCGGCGAAATGCCGGAGCACCTTGTCGCCGACGATGTGGCCGTACCGTTTGTTGTACTTGCCGAAGTCGTTGAGGTCGAAGAAGACGATGCCGATCTCTTGGCCGGAATCCAGGCAATCGACGCCCCATTCTCGCAGGCGGTCGCTCCAGGAAAGACCGGTGAGGGGATCCCAGGAGCGGCCCAGCTCGGTGATGAGCATGAGGGCGGAAAGGAGCCCGGCGAACGATTCCCCTTGATAAACGGCGACGTAGTCGGCCTGGAGGTGGACAAAAACCTGGGCGGCTTCCCTGACCGGGGCGGATGTCTGGAGCCTCGCGCTCGCTCCCCGCATGACGGTCTTGGCGAGGGCGCCTGTGTCGCTGAGAACGACGGCCTCGATGGTGAGGATGCCGAGGAGTTGGCCGTCTTCAACGACGGCGGCGGCGGCCACGCCCGCCCTTTGCATGGCGAGCATGCATCCGGCGACCTCGTCGTCTGGTCTGACGGACAACGTGTTGAGGTTCAGGTCAGCGAGGGTCCTGGTCATGGCTGGTGCCCCAGTCGGGCTCCAACCGTGGTGCAGCAAAACGCGGGCCAGCGGGCCGCGGCC
>CAZGER010000052.1:0-3949 GCA_964524565.1 uncultured Chthonomonas sp.
CGGCGGCGAAAAGTTTGAAAGTCCTCATGGCGCGCAACACTATTTGGAAGGTCGGAAGGTCAGGCTCAGCGCAATGTCCATCTTCGTGCCGTTGGACGGTTTTGCGAGGCTAAGGTCGAGTGAGAAGTCTGAATTGTTCGGCCGATAGCCGATCCCCATCGTGAAGGCGTTCCTGTCGTTGAACCCAGCCCCGCCCGAAGGGACGTACTGGAACCCGACCCTGACCGGGATCCTGGCCCCGAACCGGTGCAGGTTGTACTCGATGCCTGCCCCAAACCCGAACACGTTGTTCCTGGAGATCGTCGAGGTGGACTTCCCACCAAAGTAGTAGTCGCCCTGCAGGGCCCAAACGAGGTAGTCCTCGCGTCCTGCCCCGGCCGTCGAACCGGCAAGGCCAAGGCTCGCCTTACCTGGGACTCGGTCATAAATGGACGATGTGGTCGTGTTGCCACTGAGCTCGACCGGAGACCGGAGGCTCAACCCCCACTGCATGTTGCCGTTGCCCATGTCGCCTTGCAAGCCAGCGACCACGCCGACACCGTAGGAGTTCCCCGAGGCGTCTGTGTCGGTGGAACCGACCTGCGTGTTGGAAGAGTCGAACAGCTGGAAAGACTGGGCGGACCGCACGTACTGGTTGACGAGCACGATGCCGTACCCAATGTTCATCTTGCCGCTGCGGCGACCGTAAGAAAGGGCGAAGAAGTCGGTCTTGGCGTGGGTGCGCTCGACCAGGTTGCGGACCGTCAGCGCGCCGCTCGGCAGGTTGTTGCCGAAGGTCACGTTGTTGACGTAGCCGCCTGCCGTGTAGGAGAACCCGAGCGTCCCGCCGCCGAACGGCATGGTGTAGCCAAGGTGCGTGACCGCGAACTTGCCGGGAGACTCGGTGGTGTTGTTGGTGCGGTTGTTGAAATCGCCCGTGACGTTCGTCGAGCTGGTCGGAAGCGTCCGCGTGTTGAGCGTGTAGCCCTTGTCACCGATGTAGCCGAGTCCAGCCGGGTTGTCCAGGGCGGACATCGTGGTCGCGTCGGTGACGCGGGTTGCCCCGCCCATCCCCATCGCACGCCCACCAGAGTCCAGCGCGTTGAGCAGGTCAGGGATCTGACTGTATGCGAGAGAGGTTCCAACCACCCCTGTCAGACACGCCAGGAGTTTCAGCGTCCGTGCCATTTTGCGTTCATTCTCCATTCAAGGTTTTCCCGAACAATTCGATTACTGAGTGTTACCCCGCCCAAAGGTCGTTTTGCGGCTTTTGCCGGATCCCCACTTGGCGCGGCAGATGGCACCCTTGGTAAGTCCGCGTCCCACAAAAGACTGGACGGACGCGCTCCCGCTCAAGATTTCGGGTTCTGCGGATGTTTCTCTAGACCGAGAGACCCTGACCCGTTGCTCAGTGGCGGAGTTTCCGGCCAGATCCATCGCATTGACGACGATCTCAAAGGCCGATGGCAGGTCACCGACGTCCCTGATCCTGCCGGACCAGGTGAAGGTGTTGCCGTTGTTGCGCGTCGACCGCCTGGCGACCCGGCCAATGAAGTTGCCGGACAGGTCCTCGATCGTGACTTCGACGGTCCTTTGGTCGATCGCGCCTGTGAACTGGTCCGTGATATCGACGACGACGGCGAGTCTCGTGCCGGGCAGGATGGTCTCGCTCCCCGTGGGCGATTGGATCGTGGTCGTCGGTGCGACCCTGTCCAAGGTGACCGTGAACGACTGGTTCTTGGTGTTGCCAGCCTGGTCCTTGGCCGAGATGTTGATCGTTTTCTGGCCGTCTTCCAGCTCGAAGTTCGTGTTCCACAGCACAGCCAGGGAGTTTGTGTTGCCCGTGTTGTTAGGAATGTCCGCCCCAGCGACGGTGACGCGCCATTCCTCCATGAAATCCTCAAGGAACGATGCGAAGATCGTCACGCTGCCGCGCACGAAAGAGTTGTTGATCGGGTTGAAGTGCAAGAACTCTGGGTCCTTGACGTCGACCGTGACAGGAATGACAGGGGGCGTGTTGTACACGGCGCCGGGCTCAGAGGCGGTCACCTGGATGTTGTAAGCCCCGCCGGCCAAGCCAGAGCTCAGGTTGAGGCTGATCGAACCTGTGACCTTTCCGTCGCCGCCGGGCGTGAAGTCTTTGGAAGTGGTGATCACGACGGTCGGATCCGCAACCTGGGTCGCGGTGACGGTCACCTTGACCTGGACGACAGCGTTGACAATGTTGAACCCGACAGAGTTGCTCTTGCCAAGGAAGTCGCCAGAGTTCGGCGACGTGACCGTGATCGTGCCTGCCCAAGCCGATGTGCCGACGAGCGCGGCCGCCACGCATAAAAATGTCCTGAAGCCACTTGCCACGAGCAGACTATACCTTGATGCCAGAGCCAAGGAACATCTGCGCAAATTCGTGGACACCACCATCGTCGTTGGAGGCAACGATGGTCCTGGCAGCTCTCCTGACAGACTCGTGGGCGTTGCCGACGGCTGCGGAAAACCCGGCCCAAGCGACCATTTCTAGATCGTTTGTCCAGTCGCCGATCGCAGCGATCTCGCCAGGTTCCAGGCCCATGTGGTCGGCGAGGATCTTGAGACCCGCGCCTTTGTTCACCCCGTTCGGCAGGAACTCCAGGTACTCGGGCTCGGAGACCACGACCGAGAGTCCGTGTGACGCGGCCCAATCGGTGAGCGCGGCCTGGTGCGAGACGTGCCGTTCTGGGGTGTCCACGAACAGGACTTTCTGCGGCTGGACACCCTGGGTTTCCGCAGCGCTGGCAGGGGTGGTGCGGCAGCCGGTGCGCGATTCGTAAAGGTCGCACTCCCAGCCGGACTTGGTGACGAGGATCGTGTTGCCCACGTAGAGGTTGACGTGGACACCGTGCTGGCGGGCGAACTCCAGGAGGTGCCCGGTCTGGTCGCTCGAGACCCGGACATCGTGGACGACGCTGCCACACCTGTCGACGACGTACGCGCCGTTCGAACTGACCAGAGGGCCGCACAAGCCGATCTTCTCGGCGATCGGGCGCATCGTGTGGACGGCCCTGCCACTTGCAAGGCACACGGTCACACCGGACGATTGAAGGAGCCGGAGAGCATCAGAACCCGGGCCGTGCGGTGTCCTTTCCGATGTCAACAACGTCCCGTCAAGGTCCGTGACGAACATCTTGATGCGATTTGTGTCCAATTGGGCTTGTCCGAGATAACCACCGTAAAGTTACGGGGGCGCAAAGCCGAGACTTTACGTACGGGCACCAGCATGGCAGAAGATCGAAAGGGGAGTCGGGAAGGTTCAGGCCAGACAGTGGTCTTCCGCTTGGCCGAAGAGTCGTTCGGAGTTGACATTTTCCGTGTGAACGAGATCATTTCTGTGCCTGAGGTCACGACGGTCGCCAAGTCGGACAACTATGTGCGGGGAATCGTGAACCTGCGCGGCCAGACGATCCCGATCGTCGACCTGAGCGAGAAGCTCAACGTCGGGCACTCTGGCCCAACGGAAGAGGCACGCATCATCGTAGTTGAGTCCGCGGACGGGCCGGTCGGAATGATCGTTGACGCAGTGACCGAGGTCGTCACGTTCCAACGCGATGAGATCGACGAACCGCCCGGGTTTGTGACGGCAGGGAAGGCAGATTTTGTCAAAGGGGTGGCCCTGAGGCAAGACAGGCTTGTCACGATCCTCGACCTCGACAAGGCGATCGCTGCCTAGGATGAAAAACACATGAGCGCTGAGCTCGACATGTCCCAATACATCGACCTGTTCCTCCAGGAGGCTGAGGAGCAGATCGAGATTCTTGAACAAGAGACCCTCCTTCTCGAAAGAGAGCCCTCAGACGAGCGGCTCCAGACCATTTTTAGGGCGGCGCACACCCTCAAGGGCTCCAGCCGCGCAATGGGCTTTAGCAACTTTGCCGAGCTGACCCACGAGATGGAGAACGTCCTGGACCAGCTGCAGATCGACGGTCATGCGCGAGTC
>CAZGER010000052.1:3959-8803 GCA_964524565.1 uncultured Chthonomonas sp.
CCAGCTGCGTAACAGGGCCCTTTCCGTCACCACGGAGATCGCCGACAAGCTGCTGGTCTGTATGGACACGCTTTCCCAGATGCGGGTCTCCATCGCCGAGGGGAACGGCGACAACCTGGACTGCACCGACCTTGTCTCCGACCTGAAGGCCCTTGGCGGGTCCGCCGGACAGGTTCAACTGACCGTCTCCGCCGCAGCCACAGGGACGGAGTTCCCGTTTGAGACCAGGGTCAGTCCCGACCTGTTCGAGGCATTGGCCGAGGCGTCCAAGCAGGTGCCGCTCTACCACGCCAAGTTCCGACTCTCAAAAGAGTGCCTGATGAAGTTCGTGCGGGCGTTCATGGCGATCAGCGCGATCCAAGAGTCTGGCGAGCTACTGGCCTGTGAACCGAACCAGGAAGACTTGGAAGAAGAGGCCTTTGAGACCGATTTTGAGCTTGTGTTCCAGGCCACGACGGAACAGGCCGAGATCCACAAGAAACTCTCCGAGATCGGCGAGGTGGACCACCTTTGGCTGGGAACCTGGGTCGAGCCTACATCCAGCCCGACTGACCAGGTGCCGACTGTCTCGCCACAGGTTCCGATGGAGCCGGCGGCCAAGGACGCGACCGCTGCTGCCTCGGCCGCGTCGAAGAACGCCCCGGTCAAGCGGGCGGACACCGGCCAGACGGTCCGCGTTGACGTCGCAAGGCTCGACAGCCTGATGAACCTTGTTGGTGAACTGGTGATCGACCGGACGAGGATCGCCCAGATCGGCACCGAGCTGGAAGAGAAGTACCACGACCAGAACATCCAGGCGCTTGGCGAGTGCGTCAGCCATATCGCCCGTATCTCGTCCGATCTTCAAGACCTGATCATGAAGGTCCGGATGCTGCCGATCGAGACAGTCTTCAACCGTTTCCCGCGCGTCGTCCGCGACCTGGCCCTCAAGCTCGGCAAAGAGGTCGAGTTGGAACTGGTCGGAGGCGACACTGAGCTAGACAGGTCGGTCATCGAGATCATTGGCGACCCGCTCCTGCACCTGCTCCGGAACAGCGTCGACCACGGGATCGAAGAGCCAACAGGCCGTAAAGAGGCAGGCAAGCCCGAGAAGGGCAGAGTCACGGTGAGCGCGAGGCACAAGGAGAGCCACATCGTGATCGAGATCAGCGATGACGGCAAAGGCATCGACGCCGCCCGGCTGCGCGAAAAGGCCGTCCAGCGCGGACTTTTGACGCAAGAAGCGGCCGACAAACTCACCGACAAAGACGCGATCCAACTGATTTTCCACTCCGGACTGAGCACCGCCACAGAAGTGAGCGAGGTCTCGGGCCGTGGCGTCGGCATGGACATCGTGCGGTCCAACATTCAAAAGGTCGGCGGACTCATCGACCTGGAGAGCACGCTCGGTGAGGGTTCCAAGATCCAGCTTCGGCTGCCCCTGACCCTGGCGATCATCCGCGGGCTGCTGGTCCAGATCACTGGCCGGCCGTTTGTGATCCCCCTCGGAAGTGTCGTGGAGACGCTTAAGATCTCGTCGACGGACATCCAGACAATCAGCAGCAAGGAGGTCGTCGTGATCAGGGGGGCGACAACCCCGCTCCTCAGGGCATCGCAGGTGTTCGACCTGGGCCTGAGTTCCGGGGAGGAAAGTACCGAAGAACTCTATGTGGTCATCGTTGGCGCGGCCGAGCAACGGCTCGGGCTGATCGTCGACGGTCTGATCGGTGAACAAGAGGCGGTCATCAAGTCGCTCAGCCGGTTCTGTGGCGATGTCGCCGGGATCAACGGGGCGACGATCCTCGGTGACGGCAACGTGGCACTGATCATAGACGTGAACGACCTGGTGACGAGAAAAGGGAGCAATTCGAGGACAGAACATGGCAGTTAGGAACGAGAACTTCTTGCTTCGGCGCTACTTGGACCGTGCGATGGTGGACCTTCCCGCCATGCCGACGGTCGTGATGCAGGTCGTGCAGGCGACGGAGAAAGAGACGGCGACAACCTCGGAGATCGAGACGATCCTGGGCGCGGACGCCGCGATCACGACCAAGCTTCTCAAGGTCGTCAACTCCGCGTATTTCGGTCTGCCCAGGCAGATCGTCAACGTGAACCAGACGATCGCCATCCTAGGGATGCAGCAGGTCCGAAACCTCGTCATGAGTATCGGCGTGCTCAACGCATTGAACTCTCCGAGCCCACGGATCATGGAGATCCAAAAGCAGTTTTGGAAGAGCAGTTTCGCCGCCGCATCCTGCGCCGAGTACGTCGCAAAGGCCAAGCATCTGCCTAAAAAGGACATCGAGACGGTGTTCATCGGCGGGTTGCTGCACGATGTCGGAAGGCTGTTCCTGCTGACCCTGTTCAACATGCCCTACACCGAGGTGTTGAACGAGTCTGTCGCGCGGAACGAGCCGGTGACGTCCGTCGAGAAGCGCATCCTGGGCGTGGACCATGCCGAACTGGGCGGTGTCCTTGCCGAGCGGTGGAACTTCCCGGAGATGATCACGATGATGATCCGGCACCACTCCAGCCTTCCGGCTGAAAAGCCGTGGGAGGGCGTCTACTGCGCGCACATCGCGGACATGGTCGCAAACGGGCTCAGCCCGCAAGAGCACATTGGCATCGGCACCACGCTAGACCCGCGGGCGAGCGAGTGGCTCGGGTTCGACGGTGCGCAGATGGAAGAGCTGGTCAGTCACACCGCCCAACAGGTGGAACTAGCCTCGCAGATGCTCGGATTGATGTAAACCTGGCAGTATTTTCAGGCTCGACCGTGCTGGTTGGGCCGATGACAAGAGTGGGCAGATATGAGTGTAAGCGGACCAATGAGCGGAATCAGGTTCACCGGACTTGCGTCCGGCTTGGACGTTGAGAGCATCGTCAGCCAGCTGATGACGCTGGAATCTGTGTCGGTGCGCCGCCTGCAGGCCCAGCAGGCTCAGCTCCAGGCACGGCAAGGGATCTACAGCCAGTTCAAGTCCGCCTTGGTGTCGCTCAACACCGCCGCTTCTGGACTTACGTTCGCAAGCGCCTACAACCCAGTCAAGGCGACCTCCAGCGACGAGGACATTGTCAAGGTCAGCGCGTCCGAGACCGCCCAGGTCGGGACTTACTCACTGACCGTCAACCGACTGGCCTCCAAGCACAAGGTCACCAGTGCCGCGCAGACCGACATCACGACCGCTCTGGGCCAGACTGGTACGTTTGTGATCAACGGCAAGGCCGTCACGGTCGAGGCGACCGACAGCCTGACCGCCATCGCCACCAAGATCAACTCCACAGGGTCTGGCGTCACAGCCAGCATCCTTGATGGAGGGACCGGGCAAGCGTTTTTGTCCCTGACCGCCACGTCATCCGGCATTGCCAGCAAAGTGCAGCTCGCCGACCTGACAGGTTCGGTCGCAAGTGGGCTCGGCCTGACGACCGGCGCCGCCACCGTACGGGAACTGGTCAATGCCAACACGGTCCGGTCCATCGGGATCTCCGACTCGGACTCGGCCCTTTCCGGCGTCATCGGAACGACCGCCAGCGGGACGTTCCAAGTCGGTGGCCAGACCGTCAGCGTTGATTTCTCCATCGACTCTCTCGAAGAAATCGCCGACAAGATCAACACAGCCTCAGGCGGGGCGACCGCGACGGTCGTGGACGCCACCATCGGCGGCAGGGCGGTTAAGAAGCTTGAGATTTCCGGGGCCAGCGTCCCAGCTGGGCTCACTGACACAGACGGGCTCCTTCAGGCCCTTGGCGTGTTCCAAAAGGGATACGCGAACCAGCTGGTCGCGGCGCAGGACGCAGAGGTCGTGATTGACAACGTCACAATCACGTCCGAGACGAACTCGGTGACGACAGCGATCCCGGGGGCGACGATCACCTTGGTCGACGAGGGCACCGCCACCTTGGACTTTGACCGGAACGACGACCAGATCAAGGACAAGATCAAGGCTTTCCAGTCGGCGTACAACGATGTCGTCGAGTACATCCGGGCGAACTCGCGGTTCGACGACGAGACGTTCGAGAGCGGGCCGCTTTTTGGCGACCAGACCGTCGCGCAGGTCGAGTCTGCCATGAGCAACGTCATGTTCCAAAACCTAGGGACAGGGCCGATCTCCAACCTGAGCGCACTCGGGTTTTCGTTCGATTCCGAAGGCAAGCTGCAGTTGGACGAGAGCAGGCTCAGCTCGGCGATCGCCTCGGACGTGACAGCGGTGAAGAACCTCTTGTCCTCGACCGGCTCCGCCACAGGGAGCGGGCTTTCGTTTGTGAGCGCCACGAACAAGACCTTGGTCGGTGCAAGCTATGCGGTCGATATCACCCAGGCCGCCACCAAGGGATCCTGGCTCGGCGTGGTCGCCCCGACCCTTCCAAACGCGGGGGGCGAGATCCTGACCTTTTCCGGCACCTACATCGGCAGTTCCAACGTTGACGTCTATATCCCGGCTGGAACGAGCGTGACCGACGTTGCCAACCAGATCAATGCAGACAGTCGGCTGAAAGACCTTGTCCAGGCGACGATCGTCGGCGGTGCGCTCAAACTCGAGTCCAAGCGGTTCGGTTCGGTCGGCGATTTCGATGTCCAGAGCAACCTCTCGGCAGGGCTCGACAACTCCGGCATCGGCAAGGACGAGTCCGTCCACACTGCCGGTGTCGATGTGGCCGGCACGATCAACGGGGAGACAGCCACAGGCAACGGCCAGTTCTTGACCGGCAACACAGGCAACGCGAACACCAGCGGTTTGCAGATCATGTACACAGGCGTCGCGACCGGCTTGGTCGGGACGGTCGGTTTCTCGCGCGGCGTGGCGGCGAGTGTCTCGTCGATGATGGACTCTTACACCGACTCGGTGAACGGCCTGATGACCACG